>CAZLMR010000230.1:0-2374 GCA_964560575.1 uncultured Methanomassiliicoccales archaeon
CCATTGCCTTCTTCTCACCGATCTCGCACGTCTCTGCGAGTTCCTTCGGGGAAGCGACTGCAATGGCCATCAAATCGTTGTATCCTGCTTCGCGGAGTTTTTCTGATATGGCTGGTCCTACTCCTGGTATGTCTTCAAGGGTTTTGGTGACCATTGGGTTTCCTCCAGTGCTCCATCACCGACACTGTATTTAACCGAAATCAGGGGGTGGCCGAAAATACCGAAAACCCATTAACAGGTATTGAGAAAACCATCCATCCAACGGTTGTGAACGTGACCGCATGCTGATGTCTTGAAATAGTATGGGCAGTGAGCGGAGATGGTGCGGCTGTAGAAAGGATGCGAAAGGGAATGATCCCGCCCCGTAGGGCGGGGTTTGATCGGTGTCTCAGGCCTCCTCGGGTTCGTCCTCGGGCTTCAGGATCCTCCAGACGATTCCTGCGATGATGGCACCGATGACAGGGGCCAGGATGAACACCCACACCTGCTCCAGGGCGAGGGAGCTGCCCTCGGCGAGCATCATGAGGGCGGGTCCGAAGGACCTGGCGGGATTGACGGACGTGCCGGTCAGTCCGATGGCCATGAGGTGGACCAGGACGAGCGTGAGACCGATGACGATCCCGGCCTGGGCGGATGTCGCCTTCGTGGAGGTCACGCCGAGAGCCGCCAGGACGAAGATGAAGGTCATCAGGATCTCGACGAGCAGGGCGCCGGCGACGGAGATGTCGCCTGCGGATGCCTCACCATAGCCGTTCTGTCCGAGGCTGGTAATCGCACCCCAGTCTCCGACCTGGGTGAGGATCGCCCAGAGCAGGGCGGCACCGATGATGGCGCCGATGAACTGGAACACGATGTACCCGACGGCGTCCTTGGCATCGATCCTCTTGTCTATGTACATCCCGATGGTGATGGCGGGATTGATGTGGCATCCGGACACGCGTCCGATGCAGTAGGCCATGGCGACAACCGACAGGCCGAATGCCAGTGCGGTCCCCACGACGCCTGCGGGGGTGTCGCATCCGACGACCACGGCAACGCCGCATCCCACCATGGTCAGCACCATGGTGCCGATGAGCTCTGCAACGTATTTCTTGACAGACAGGTTCTCCATGAGAAACACTTCCTGAGCGTTCTCAAGTATGTATCGGTATATACGGTGGTCTGAGACCGGGGGTCCAGGATGAAGTGATGTTAAAACGGAAGGGGTCCGCCCCCGGAGGGGCGGATGTTTGGATCATTCGTAGGAGCCGCGTTCCATCCTCTCGAGCGCGATCCTGATGCGCTCCACAGGCTCGGTAACGGTCATCCTGATGTAGCCTTCGGCGCTCTCGCCGAATCCGGATCCGGGCGTGACGATGACTCCGATGTCGATCATCTTCTGGGTGAACTCCGCAGAGGACATCCCGCAGTTGAACCAGACGTAGAACGTTCCCTTGGGCATGACGACATCGTACCCGAGCTTTCTGAGGCCCTCGACGAGGACCTTCCTCCTCTCGGCGTAGATAGCCATGTTGTCCTGGATGGCCTTGGGGGTCTCTCCGTTCTCGCCGTACATCTCCAGGGCCTTGATGCCCGCCTTCTGGATGAAGATGGGGGCGCCGGAGTCGGTCTGTCCCTTGCACTTGGTCAGACCGGCGATGAGGTCTGGGTGTCCGACGGCGTAGCCGAGCCTGAACCCGGTCATATTGAACGTCTTGGAGAACGATCCGAACTCGATGGCATCGGGGCCGACCTGCAGGATGGAGGGAGCCTGGTATCCGTCGTAGCACATCTCGGAGTAGGCGGCGTCGTAGCACAGGATTGTGCCGTTCTCCTGACACCAGGAGTACACCTTCTTCAGGTACTTCAGGTCGCAGGTCGCTCCGGTGGGGTTGTTCGGGTAGTTGATGTACAGCATCCTGGCGCCCTTGGGGCACTCGTCCACATCGAGGAGCCAGTTCTTCTCGGCCCTGAGGGGGACCTTGACGCACTTGGCCTCATTGAAGATGGTGGCCGCACCGGAGTACACGGGGTATCCGGGGGAGGGTGCGATGATGGTCTCCCCGGCGTTGACGAACGCCTGGGCTATGTTGAAGATCCCCTCCTTGGAGCCGATGGTGATGCACACCTGCGTGTCTGGGTCGATGTCCAGGCCGAACCTCTTCTTGTACCACGTGGCGACGGCCCTCCTGAGGTCCTTCTCGCCCTGGGATGAGGAGTACTTCTGGTTCTCGTTGATGCCGGCCTGCGCGCAGAGTTCCTCGACGATGCAATCGGGGGTCGGGAGGTCGGGGTCTCCGATGCCGAAATCGATCATGTCCCATCCGGCCGCCCTCTTCTCGGCGGAGAGCTTCTCGAGCCTTACGAAGAGGTACGGGGGGATCTGCTTCAGTCT
>CAZLMR010000231.1:0-2362 GCA_964560575.1 uncultured Methanomassiliicoccales archaeon
AGCTCTCCGGCGAGGAGGAGCTGGCCCTTCAGCACAAGGGAGGCGAATTCGGGGTCACCACAGGCAGGGGCCGCAGGTGCGGCTGGCTGGACCTCGTGGTCTGCGAGCACGCATCCAGGATGTGCGGCTTCACATCCCTGGGCATCACGAAGATCGACGTCCTCAACGACACACCGGACCTCCCGGTGTGCGTGGCGTACGAGATCGACGGAGAGGAGGTCAAGCACTTCCCCGCGTCCATCGCCAAGCTCAACAGGGCGAAGCCGGTGTACGAGCACTTCAAGGGCTGGAAGGGCTGGGACGACACCGCCGCCGTCGTCAAGGGCGGATACGACAACCTCCCCGGAGAGATGAGGGAGTACATCGAGTACATCGAGAAGTACCTCAAGGTCCCCGCGGACATCATCAGCGTCGGACCCGACAGGGACGAGACCATCGACCGCCGCGGCGACTGGTGGAACTGAAGTGAACGGGGGTTCAACCCCCACCTTTATTTTTAAAATACCTCGATATCCTTATATATGGCTGGTCGACGGTTCCGTCCATAGTGATAACGTGTCGGAATGCAAGACCACAGTCAAAGCAGGCGTCTGCCAGAAGACGACCACGATCTACGCCAGCCTGGCCGACGACATGATGACCGTGAACATCAGGATCGAGAGCGACTGCCCGATGGTCTCCAAGAACCCCGTGCCGCCCATAGTCTCCTGGGAGGAGGTCGGTGCACCCTTCAGCGAGTCCAAGGTCTACGCCTGGGCGACGGAGAACATCCGTCACACCGCCTGCCCCGTTCCCTGCGCCATCGTGAAGTCGGTGGAGGCCGCAGGTGACCTGGGCCTCAAGAGGAACGTCACCATCGACCTCGAGTGACCCTGCGAGGGGGACGGTCAATCGTCCCCCGAAACGACTTCCTTCTCGGACGGGATCCCGTAGGCAGCCCTCGGCCTGGAACCGTCGTAGTCCTTCCTGCAGAAGCAGGACATGCCGTTGAGCTCGGGCACATCGGCGGTCTCGGTTGGACGCTTGCCCCTGTTGGCCTCCCTTATGAGTTCGAGCGCGTCATCCCTTTCCGGGGTGTACACGCCGAGCCCCCCGCCGCGTATCCTGTCCGCGCATATCGCCAGGGCCGTCTCCCTCGGAACGTCGATGTCCGACATCGCCACAGGCGCGGCGGAGTCATCGAGGAACTGGATCCTGGAGAGCTCCATCAGCACCCTGAACGAACCGGGTCTGACCTTCGACACCTCATCCCGATCCGGCTCCACCAACCCGAACTCGATCCCGCCCAGATCCCTGGCGAGCACTACGGCATCCCTCTCTGGATGCTTGTGGAACCCCAGACCGAAGTCCATCTTCATCTCGGCGTTCTCCGGCAGGTCTATGGAATCCCCGTCGCCCAGATACTCCCCGAAGAGGCACATCGGCCCCGTGAGACCCTCGTCCCCGACCCATGTCCTGCGGCGGAGGTTGCGTATGTTCGCGTTGAGATAGCCGCAGGAGAAGTCGAAATGCAAGGGTTCGTACCCAAGCATCCCCCTCATGATCTCGACGGCGTCCTCCTCCTCAGGCGTATACACGCTGAGCATCCCGCTAAGATCCTGGCTGCGGATGACCGACAGGGCGACTGACCGGGACACCTCGTTGGTGGTGGCCACCGGCGGCCCCGTGGGCGCCCCGATTGTGGTGGTCGGTTGGTACACAAGACGGAACATCCCCGACCCGGTCTCGTCGTATATCCACGGGCCGACCTCCCTGGCCGGATAGCTTCCGCCCCCTATCCCCTTCCACAGTACTATCGCCCCACCGTCGAGGTGGGCTCCGTGTATGGAGTCCAGGACTGGCGTGAGAACCCTCTTGTCGGACCTCTCTCCGGCATCTTCGGTCTGCTTGCGGCGTCTGAACGAGAACAGCATCATGGATGTGGCGGCGCGCATGGGGCTGGATGGAGGAGGCCATGAATATAGATGGCGACAAAGGGAATTTTATAATAAAATCCGATAACGGCGACGATCGCTTATGAAAACGAAGATCAAGGCATCAAGAAGGTCGATGGGAATGAACTACGCAATCCGTGAGGTCACGGTTCCCGCCGCCGCTGCCGCCAAAGCGGGCAAGAAGCTCCTTGATCTCAACATCGGGGATCCCAACAAGTGGGACTTCGAGACTCCGGAATACTTCAAGGCCACTCTCAGGGCTGCGGTGGACGAGACCGACAACGGCTACGGCGACTCCCAGGGCAACCTGGACCTCCGCGAGGCCATCGTCGACAGGGAATACGAGAAGCACGGAGCAGTCATCACCCCGCAGGACGTCTACGTCACCGCCGGTGTGAGCGAATGCATCAATGTCATGATGGGTACCA
>CAZLMR010000232.1:0-2360 GCA_964560575.1 uncultured Methanomassiliicoccales archaeon
CTCCACCTTGCCGGCGGCGATCTTGTCGGCCAGGAGGAACTCCATGACCTTCTGTGCGGAGGCGCAGATGTAGGGGCCGATTCCGTCCCCGCCGCAGACTCCGATGATGAGCTTGTCCAGCTTGGAGTAGTCAACCGGGCCCTCCTCGGCCTTCAGGTTCTCGACCCTCTCCAGCTGTCTTCTGACGAGCGCGCCGAATTTCTCCTGCGCGACCTGGATCGCTTTCTCGTCGACCATTTGTATCGTGAGAAGGGATGTTATTATGGTATTTAACGCGCGCGAGGGGCCGTACGGCAATCTTTGTTCGCGATCCTTCCCACGAAGCCCGGTCCGGCTCGAACTGTCGCACGCAGTCTGGTGATCGGAAGGGTGCTCAAGTTCGGGGTCATGGTGCTTTCAAACGACCGGATTCCCGAGCGGCACACACCCATCCTTAAATGCGGATCGAGCATACCCGCAATCGGATGCCCTCTGAAGAAGTTGTCAACGGCGACGCCGCGCCGAAGAAGGAAAAGAAGACGGCGACGGCTGTGAAGCTGGCCAGCAAGCAGCAGGAGATCTCGGTCACAGAGTTCTTCGAGAAGAACAAGCAGATCCTCGGGTTCGACTCCCGCTCCAAGTCCCTGCTCATGGGCATCAAGGAGGCGGTGGACAACTCGCTGGATGCCTGCGAGGAGGCGGGCTTCCTGCCCGACGTCGAGGTCGTCGTGGAGCGCCTCAACGACGAGGACTACAGGATCTCCATCGAGGACAACGGTCCCGGAATCGTCCACAAGATGATGCCCAACGTGTTCGGCCGTCTCCTCTACGGTTCGAGGTTCCACGCCCTGAGGCAGTCCAGGGGACAGCAGGGTATCGGCATCTCGGCGACGGTCATGTACGGCAACATCACCACGGGCAAACCCGCGCACGTCATCTCCAAGATCGAGGGCGAGGACGAGGTCGCCTGGGGGATGGACATCGTCATCGACACCAAGACCAACCGTCCCATCGTCACCAACGACAAGGCCTTCACATGGGAGGGCAAGGAGCACGGCACCAGGATCGAGTACACGATCAAAGGCAGGTACATAACTGGGAAGCAGTCCGTGTTCGAGTACCTCAAGGACACGGCCATCGTCAACCCCCATGCCGAGATCACCTTCCACGACCCGGACGGGAAGAGATACGTCTTCGAGAGGGCCACGGACATCATGCCCCCGAAGCCGAAGGAGATCAAGCCCCATCCGGAGGGTATGGAGATCGGGGACATCCTGAAGTACGCATCCAACTCGGCGCAGAAGACGGTCCGCGCGTTCCTGAAGAACGACTTCTCCAGGATCACCGACAGGCTGGCCACCGAGATCCTCACGAAATCGAAGGTCGACGGGGAGAAGAAGCCGGAGAAGATCACCAGGGAGGACGCCATAGCCATCCTCGACGCCATCAAGACGGTCAAGATCATGGCCCCGCCCACCGACTGCCTCTCGCCCATCGGCGACACGCTGATCAAGAAGGGTCTGATGCACGTCCTGGACGGCCTCAGGCCGGATTACTACGCGACGCCGGTCACCCGCTCGCCCAAGGCGGTCAACGGGAACCCGTTCATCGTCGAGGCCGGCATAGTGTACGGGGGCGACATACCCGCGGACAGCCAGGTCCAGATCCTCAGGTTCGCCAACCGCGTCCCGCTGCTGTACCAGCAGGGGGCATGCGCCATCACCAAGGCGATCTCGGAGATGGACTGGAGGAGGTACGGGCTGGAGCAGAGGGGAGGCAAGGGCATCCCGTTCGGGCCCGCCATCATCCTCGTCCATGTGGCGTCCACCAAGGTGCCGTTCACATCCGAGGGCAAGGAGGCCATCGCGTCCTTCCCGGAGCTGCAGAGCGAGATCGGTCTCGCACTCAGGCTGTGCGCGAGGAACCTGAAGTCACACCTCAACAAGCTGGAGAGGAAGAAGAAGACCCATGCCAAGTTCGAGATCGTCCAGGAGATCCTCCCGGACATGGCGCAGAAGGCCGCGGCCCACCTCAACAGGCCGGTCCCCAACCTGGACATGACCATCACCAGGATCATGAACGTGGTGTGGGTGGAGCCCAGCACCAAGAAGGTGGACAAGAAGACCCGCGACATCACGTACACCATCTACAACTACACGAACCTCCCCCGCACGTTCAGGCTGCACGCGCAGCTCCCCAAGGAGGCAGTGAACCTCACTCTGTTCTCCAACGACCGTTTCATGGACATGAACGACGAGGGCAGGGCCCAGTGGCAGATCACCGACATCCAGCCCTCGGAGCACATCGAGATCTCCTTCGAGCTCAAGGGCGACATGGCGGACACCTTCGACGCGGAGGACATCTACTTCTCCGGTCTGAAC
>CAZLMR010000233.1:0-2348 GCA_964560575.1 uncultured Methanomassiliicoccales archaeon
TTTGATTTGCCTGTCTGCCACGATGCGGTCATTACATGGGGCCGGTCCATGTCAGTCGATCAGGGTGCGGACCCCATCGGCCAGGTTGTCGGCGTCGAGGTCCTCGAGTCTGAAGTAGGTGCCGCACAGCGCCTCCGCGAGGCGACGGGCGTTGTCGAACCTTATGTATCCCGTGCCGGCGTCGATCACTATCCATCTCACCTGGGGGATGGACAGACCCTCGGCCAGCTTCAGCGCCTCCGCGTTCGCATCGGCCCCGTCCATGAGCGGGACGTTCGCCCTCCCGTCCGTGATCAGGACCACGTAGCACGACTCCCCCTGATGGGACCTGGAGTACGATGTCATCAGGTCGTTCACCCTGACCAGTGCCTCCCCCAGAGGGGTCTTACCGCCTGTGGGGAGATCTTCGAGCTTTTTGTAGCTGTACTCCACCGATTTCGTGGGCGGGAGGATGAGCTCCGCAGAATCCCTGCGGAACGCCATCATCCCGATACGGTCCCTTTTGACGTAGCTGTCCCTGAGCATGGACAGTATCGCCCCTTTAACCGCCGCCATCCTCCTGCGGACCCCCAGCGATCCGCTCGCGTCGACGACGAAGAGGATGGTGCATCCGGACCTCCTCTCGCGGACCTTCCTGCGGATGTCCTGCTTCTCTATGCGAAGTGCCATGCCGTCATGCTCCCTAGAGCGTTGGTAGGGGGCGGCCGCCCTTACGGTGGCATCGAACGCTATGTCACTGGTCCTTTCCTCGGGGATCCTGGGCCTCGTGTACCGGCCGGAGGCGTCGAGGCTCTCGACCATCCCCCTGCGTCCTTTGTGGCTGGATGTCTTAGTGAAGGCAGGCCTGTCCTCGCCCAGGTAGTCGATGACCCTGAACTGCTCACCGATCTCGAACAGCATTTCCTCGAGCATCTGCTGGAGGTCCCGCTCCCCTTCTTCAGGGGGTTCCCGGTGCTCCGGGGGCGGAGATCCGTCGCGGTCGGTCTCCCTGTCCTGTTGTCCGCCGTCATCGTGCCCGTCTCTCTCGCGGTCGGCATCTTCCGGCTCATCATCGGGCTCGTCCTCGGGCGGCCCCTGCGGTTCCTTGGGCGGCTGGCTGTAGTTCCTGCGGTGGGCGAGACAGATCATCGCTGCGTCCTCCAGGTCCTTCCTCATGACCTCGTCCCTGTCGTTCAGTGCCGCGATGGCCTTCGAGGCGTTGACGAGAGCTATGTCCCCGCGGAAGCCGTCGGCCCCCACCTTGGAGGCCAGGTCCACAGCGACACCGAGGAGCTCGTCCGAGATGGTGACGAGCGGGAGCAACCTTCTGGCCCGAGCGATGCTTCTGCGCAGACGTTCCTCCTCATCGGCATAGGATTCCACGAAGGACTCGGGATCATCATTGTAGCGTGCCTTCGATGATAGGATCTCCCTCCTCCCGCCGGTGTCGTCGTTCGGGAAGTCGGAGTACGCGCACAGGTCGAAACGATCCAGCATGTGCGAGGACAGGTCGGAATTGGAGGGGTTCATCGTCGCGATCAGCATCGTGTCGCAGCCGTACTCCCCGGAGACCCCTTCGCGTTCGAGTATCACCCTTCCAGAATCCACGCATTCGAGGACCGATGCCAGCACCCTCTGGTCCATCAGGTTGATGTCGTCGACATACAGGATCCCGCCGTCGGTCCTGGAGAGAACGCCCTCGTTCATCACGGGTCTGCCCTGGCGGACGGTCTCCTCGATGTCCATTCCGCCAAAGATCTGCTCCTCAGAGGCGTTCAGAGGGAGGTTGACCACCTTCATGCCTGTGAGTCCGCCAACCGACCTTGCGAGGACGGTCTTGGCCGAACCAGGGCCTCCCCTTATCAGGACGGTCCTCAGGTTGCGGTTGACGCAGGCGCACAGGATGGCATGCTTGGCGTCGTCCATCCCGCATACCGCGGAGAACGGGAAGCTCAGATCGTCCTGAGGCACTCTTCCAGCTCCTGCGTGTCGAATGCCGTCTCCTCGAAGGGGCGGCGCCTCATGCGATGGGAGAGGACAAGTGAGGCCACGTCACGTATGTCGTCCTTCGTGACTTCCGAACGCTGGTCCAGCGCCGCGTTGGCTCTGGCGGCCTTCATCATCGTGATGTCGGCCCTGTGTCCGTCGATTCCGAAGTGAGTGGTCACCGTGACCACGGCATCCAGGATGTCGTCGTCGACATCGATGCCGGAAAGCATCGCCCTGGCGCCGATCAGCCTCTCCCTGACCGCATCCGTCTCTTCGGCCACGGATTCGGTGAATCCCACGGGGTCCTCGTCGAAGGTGAGTCTCCTGCGGACGACCTCCTTCCTCTCGGAGGTATCACGGTCGCCCACGACGTCCACCGA
>CAZLMR010000234.1:0-2318 GCA_964560575.1 uncultured Methanomassiliicoccales archaeon
GATCAGCTTCTCCGCGGCGGCGCGGCTGACGCTGAGTCCGACCTCTGTGGAACCGGTGAACGCGAGCTTGCGGAACCCGGGGTGGTCCAGCATGTACTGTCCGGACTTTGACCCCTTGCCCGTGAGGATGTTGACAACTCCGGGAGGGAGGAGGTCGCCGATGACCTTCATGAGCTCGAAGGCGCTCAGCGGTGTGGTCGAGGAGCTCTTCAGAACTATGCAGTCACCTGCGGCGAGAGCAGGGGCCAGCTTCCATGCGACCATCAGGAACGGGAAGTTCCAGGGCACGATCATCCCGACGACACCGATGGGTTCGCGCAGGATGATGCTCAGGAGATCGCCGTCGAGGACGTTCGCGCTGCCCTCCTCGGAGCGGAGGACGCCGGCGAAATAGCGGAAGTGGTCGACCGCGAGGGGGACATCCAGGTTCATGGTCTCGCGGATCGGCTTCCCGTTGTCCATAGACTCGACAGTGGCCAGACGCTCCGCGTTGGCCTCGATCGCGTCGGCGATGTCCAGAAGGATCTTGGATCTGACCGAGGGGTCCACCGCCTTCCATGCGGGGAACGCCTTCCATGCGGCCGCGACCGCCGCATCCACATCCTCCTTGGTGGCTTCGGCGCATTCCGTGAGCTTCTCCCCGTTCGCGGGATCGTAGACGGGGAACTTCCCGCCGTCGGATGCGGGAACCCAACTTCCATCGATGTACAGGCCGTACTCTTTGTCAAGGGATGCTGTCAAATCAGAACCTCCGGAACGGTATCGCCAACGACGTCTATTAAACTTAGACCGACCGGGGACCCTTTAAAAGCGCGCTAAATAATAGGCGATTCTCGATTCCCATCCTCATGATCGACTTCGAGAACAAATCCTATCTCAAACTCAAGGAGACCGACAAGAGCGACTTCATGGACCTCATCGGAGGGATCCTCGTCAAAGGCGAGGAGGTCGTGAGCTGCTACAGGAGCGTCCGCGACGGAGTGGTGTTCACCAACAAACGCCTGATCGCAATAAACATACAGGGGATAACTGGGAAGAAGAAGGCCATCACCGTGCTGCCGTTCGACAGGATCCAGGCTTTCTCGGTGGAGACCGCCGGCGTCATCGACCTGGACAGCGAACTCTACCTCTGGTTCAGCGGGATGGGGCAGCTCATGTTCGAGTTCACATCCAGGACCGACGTGTCCGCCATATGCCGCCACATAAGCGAGTGCATAATGGACTGACGGAGTTAATCGCCGGGGGATGTCCCCCGGCTTCGTTTCGGGATCACTCCCACTCTATGGTTCCTGGGGGCTTGGCGGTGAGGTCGTAGACCACACGGTTGATTCCGGGGACCTCCGCCGTTATGCGGGCGGCGATGCGCTTCAGCAGGGGGTACGGGACCTCCTCCACCTCGGCCGTCATGGCGTCCACGGTGTTCACCGCACGTATGATGACCGGGCGCTCGAACGTCCTCTGGCCGTCGCGGACGCCCACGGACCTGAAGTCCGGGACCACGGTGAAGTACTGCCACACCTTCCCCTCGAGACCGTTGGCGGCGAACTCCTCGCGGAGGATCGCATCCGACTCCCTGACCATCTCCAGCCTGTCCCTGGTTATGGCGCCGAGGCAGCGGACCCCGAGTCCGGGACCGGGGAAGGGCTGGCGGTAGACCATCGAATCCGGGAGACCGAGCTGCTTACCCACCACGCGGACCTCGTCCTTGAACAGGAACTTGACGGGCTCCACGAGTTTGAACTTCAGGTCCTCCGGGAGACCCCCGACGTTGTGGTGGGCCTTCACAGTGCCGCTCTCCAGGATGTCCGGGTAGATCGTGCCCTGCGCCAGGAACTCGACCCCGTCCTGCTTCCTCGCCTCCTCCTCGAAGACGCGGATGAACTCCGCTCCGATGATCTTCCTCTTCTGCTCGGGCTCGGCGACGCCGGCGAGCTTGTCCAGGAAGCGGTCGACCGCGTCCACGTAGACGAGGTTGGCGTCCATCTGGTTGCGGAACACCTCCACCACCTGCTCCGGCTCCCCCTTCCTGAGGAGCCCGTGGTTCACATGCACGCATACGAGGTTCCTGCCGATGGCGCGGATGAGCAGCGCCGCGACCACTGAAGAATCCACGCCTCCGCTGAGTGCCAGCAGGACCTTTCCGTCGCCGACCTGCTCTTTGACCTCGGCGACCTTCTCGTCGATGAATGCCTGGGCGAGCTCGGGGGTGTTGATCCTCTGCATGTCGTCCGGGCGTTTGTTACCGTCGTTCATGAGGGAGGTTAGGTGTTAGTCATCTAAAAAGGAGGGGTGGGGGCGGCCCACCCGGATTGATGGTG
>CAZLMR010000235.1:0-2312 GCA_964560575.1 uncultured Methanomassiliicoccales archaeon
ACCATCCAGACCGACTTCGGGACCATCGACTGCACCATCTACTCATACGGATGGTTCTATGGAGACGTGCTCGACTTCGACGATGGAGTCGTAGTCTGGGTCGGCGGTGACGGGGTCATCTACAAGCTCGAGAGCCTGGACGACTACTACGACGATGATGACTGGGATGACAGGTATGACAGGGAATCCTACTACCTCACAGGGACATCCCTGCTCAACGCCGGCTCCGGCGGAGGCAGCACCCCCGCACCGGAACCCGATCCCTCCGACAACAGGTTCGGCATCGAGCTGACCGTAGGGGACTATTACGTCATCAGGGACGACGACGGCCGCTACGACGAGAGGTACGAGATCATCGCCATCGACGGAAACCGCCTCACCGTGATGGAGGAGGATGACGGAGGCTGGGACAAGGAGATCGAGCGCATGTCCGCCAACGAGTTCCTCAGCAAGGTGTTGATCACATCGTCCCAGCTCGACAGCGCTTACGAATCGACCGGAGAGGTCGACACCGTGAACGGCATCGATTGCCAGGTGTACAGGGAGCGCTACGACGACGACTGCGAGAGGATCTGCGTTCAGCAGGTCTCCGGAACATCGAACTACATCATCTGGGAGAAGCACGAGGATTGGAACGACACCGAGACCCTCATCGAGCTCTCCATAAAGACTCTCTGAACTTCTTACGTCCCTTCGGGGACGGGCTTTTTATTCCCAACATGTATTGAAGGGTAATGGAGTTTGATAACATAATGACAACCATATATTATGGATGTCGATTAAGTTATCAGCTAAACTAATAACGATATCATGAAACAGAGCATAACCAGAGCTGAACTTGCTGAGAAGTTCAGGCTCGGTATCCAGAGGAAGGAGGCTGAGAAGCAGGTATTCCTGCTGAAGGCGTTCGAGAATCCTGAGAAGGGTGCGATATATTCGGAGATCGTGGATTTCCTCGAGTACGACATCAGGTACTATGTCGTCGGTGCAGCGTATTACGATGACAGCATCGATTCGCTCGATTCGGAGGACAACGACAACCTCATCTACCTCACCGGTCTCAGCGAGCCCTCGCCGCGCGCGTACGCACAGTATCTCAGGGAGATCGACCCCTCATCGAGAGCCGATGAGAAGGTCACCCACGCCTGCATGAAGGAGCTCAAATCCGCGATCCGCCGCGTCATGGAGAAAGGGGCTCTATGATTTACGACAGGGAGGATGTGGAGGTCCTCAAGCGTGTGATGATGCGCAAGGGGGTCGAGACGGCAGCCGTCTCCTTCAATCCCAATCTCACCGAGGCGCAGCGCGTCATGGTGGCCGATGAGCTAGTCCGCGACATAGCTAGATGCCAGCTCATGATATGCATAGGGATTAACGACTTCTCCGACATCGTCCGTCAGCTGGAGTCCTTTGACGAGGACCTCTCCGCCCTTCCGCCGACTATATACGCGGCGTACATGGAGTCCATGTCCTCCACAGAGAAGGATGACGAGGGTCAGTACATCTGGATGCTCACCGCTCTGATATCCAACACCTATCTGATACGGAAAGGGCTAGAACTGACACACACCTTCTCAACCGCCGACCATGTGCTGAAACCGCACGAGGTCCGCATGATAATCTCCGTCCGCGACGAACTCCGCGAGATCACGGAGAGATGCGATTATCTCGACGATTCGGGCATTGGACCGAAGGACTACGCCGAAGCAGTCGCCGACGAATGCTCCCTGCTTCTCCGTATCGACTCCGGGAAGGAGGCGGACAGTGCCGAGATATCGGATGTCATGCATCGCATCTCACTGCTGGATGGGGAGGAGTTCGAGAGGATCTTCGCCCCAGATGTGGGCCGCATCCATCTGGAGTTCATATCGATGCTCACCGAACCGCGCGGCCACTACCTTTCGGTCCTTTGCGCCAGGTGCATACTCAACTCCTTCATGAGTTAGGCAACCACTTTTATAAGAACAACTAAGAAGATACGAGGCTCATGTGGGATGCAGGCCTCGTTTCGAGAGTCAGGGACAGGAAACTGAATGAGATAATGATCTTCGCTTCCATGGCGAAGATCGATAGCGGGAACATCGACGATTACATCGACATCATCGTCAGCCTTGGCGACGACATCGATGCATGCGACACGCTTCTGGACACAGACGGGGAGACCGAGATCTCCCTGGAGGCCATTGACGATCCCGCATATCTGGAGAGGCTTTCCCCGGGCGAAAGGGCGGATGAGGATGCATTCAACGCCATGAAGGTGGATCCTGCAACCGAGGATTCAGTGCCGGAGGATCTGGCCGACTATGTGAGGC
>CAZLMR010000236.1:0-2301 GCA_964560575.1 uncultured Methanomassiliicoccales archaeon
GCGTCGTCCTCCGTGCGGGGGGACGTCACCAGGAACCTGAAGAACCTCAGGACCCCGAGTCCCCCCTCACCAGGACCTCCACGACGACATCGGAGAAATCCTGGGCGGATGGGAACATCACCATCGCCCTTCCGCCTCCGCAGAGGCATTCGGTCTTGATACCCGTACCTTCGCCGCCCGCATCCGCGGACTGAGACTCCCTTATGAAATACAGTATGGCGTCGTCCTCCGTGCGGGGGGACGTCACCAGGAACCTGAAGAACCTCAGGACCCTGTCCGGGATCTTCGACAGGTCGCCGGAATCGTAGAGGTCCATGTACTTGTAGAGCGACGGGCGAGACACCTGCAGCTTCTCGGACACGTACGAGATGGAGCACACCCCCTTGACCAGGGCCTGGATACCGCCGTTCTCCATGCCACCCCATCACGGTGTTTGATAAAAACGTTTACAGCCTCTGTAATTTTTACAAAAAATGTAAATGTTAAATACATCGCACCGCATGTATCTCATCAGTGGGCTGAGAAATCGGTCTACAAAAATAATGGAGAAATTAAAATGAAGGTATTACAAACTTCGGATATACACTTGGGAAAGCGCGTTCACGGATATTCCATGATAGACGACCAGGAATTCATCCTAGAAAGGATGGTGGATGCGGTCGATGAGCATCGTCCCGATGCGATGATCATCGCGGGGGATGTCTACGACAGGGCCATACCGTCCGAGGAGGCCGTGTCGCTGTTCGGTGATTTCCTGGAAAGGGTCACGGACCGTGATTGCGATGTCTATGTCATATCCGGGAACCATGACTCGGGAACGAGGCTGTCATTCTGCAGACCGCTCCTGGGAAGGAACGGGATACACATATCTGGTGAGTTCTCCGGGAGGGCGGACAGATACGTAGTGGAGGATGAATTCGGGGAGCTGAACATCTTCATGCTACCATACTTCAAGGTCTCCGAGGTCCGCGCCCGCCTGGGGATCGATGTGAACGGGTACGGGGAGGCGATGGATGCCGTCATCGACGCATCCGAAGTGGACCCGGAGGCCAGGAACGTGCTCGTGGCCCACCAGTTCTTCGCCGGATCGTCCTCGCCCGTCACATCGGAGTCCGAGGAGCAGAGGCCCGAGGTCGGCGGCATAGAGTGCATCCCCGCATCCACCCTGGAACCGTTCGACTACGTCGCTCTGGGGCATCTCCACATACCGCAGAGCGTGGGCAGGGACACCGTCAGATACTCCGGGTCCCCGCTGAAGTACTCCGCATCAGAAGTGCACACGCCGAAGGGCATGGTACTGGCCGACATCCGCGGCAAGGGGGACGTCCGCATGGAGACCATCCCTCTGACACCCAGGAGGGACATGAGGGTCCTGAGGGGGAGCATCGACGAGCTCATCAGGGCCGGTTTGGAGGACTCCGATGGGCGCGAGGACTACATCATTGCCGAGCTCACGGAGCAGCCCGGCCAGGCTCTCTCCGAGCTCTACAAGGTCTACCCGAACACGATGAACGTCTCCGTGAGGAGCAGGGACAGGCCGACTGGCGCATTCGGTGCGGTGGTCCCGGACCCGCTCGGAAAGATGGGCCAGATGGAGCTGTTCTCGGAATTCTACAAGAGCGTCACGGGAAGGGAGCTGACCGAGTACCAGACGGACATACTCAGGGACTGTATCGATACCGGAGGTGAGGCGGAATGAGGCCGCTCGTACTGAGGATGGAGGCCTTCGGACCGTACTCGTCCCCGACGACCGTCGACTTCACGAGGATGGGGTCCGGCCTGTTCCTGATCACCGGCAACACGGGATCCGGGAAGACGATGATCTTCGACGCTATGACCTACGCCCTGTTCGGACAGACCAGCGGATCCCGCAGATCGTCGGAGTCCCTCCACAGCGACCTGACATCCGCAAAGCCAAGGGTCTCGCTGGAGTTCGAGCATCTCGGCACCAGGTACGAGGTGGTCCGCGAACCCCCGTACATGAAGGCGACCCGCACCGGGGAGCTCAAGAAGACCCCGCCGAAGGCGGAGCTCTACTCCAACGGGGAGCTCCTCGCCAGCAGCGTGAGGGATGTCAACACCAGGGTGGAGGGCATCCTCGGAATGGATTCCGAGCAATGGGGGCAGATCGTCATGCTGGCCCAGGGCGAGTTCATGAAGCTCCTGGACACGAACAGCAAGGACAGGACCCAGATACTCAGGAACCTGTTCGGCACGGACGCATACAGGGACCTCCAGGAGACGCTCGCGAAGCTGAGCTCCGAAAAGGGTTCGAGCTACAGGCACATGGTCGAGGACACC
>CAZLMR010000237.1:0-2293 GCA_964560575.1 uncultured Methanomassiliicoccales archaeon
AGATTCGACGACGTCCTGGAATGCGCCAGGAGGATCAAGGAGGAGTTCGGGAAGCCGGTCCGTCTGGACACGAACGGTCTCGGGAACCTGATCAACGGCAGGGACATCGTTCCGGAGATGGAGGGTGTGATCGACTCCGTCTCCATCAGCCTCAACGCGCCGAACTCCGAGGAGTACATGGAGGTCAGCCGCCCCTCGTACGGGGAGGATGCGTATCCTGCGATCCTCGATTTCATAAGGGAGTGCAGGGAGCGCATATCCGGCGTGACGGTCTCCGTAGTCGGCGGCTCGATCAGCCAGGAGTCCGAGGACGAGTGCGCCCGCATGGCCATGGACATGAACGTCAGGTTCAGGGTCAGATGAGTGCCGGGGCCTCAGAGGTCCTTCATAGCGAACCTTTTCACTGCCAGGATGTACATCCACGCCAGAACCGCGGACCCCATCGCCACGCACACAGAGAAGCCGACGGCGGTGTCCCCGGTGGAGACGCCTACGGCGATCAGTGCCAGCGCAGACACGGCCAGGAACACGAACTGTCCGACCATGCAGCGTAGCCGGGACACGTCCTCGTCCGGATGGGAGAAGCTGACCATGCATCCGTAACCGATGCCGGCGAGATACGTTCCGATTCCAAGGCCCGCCAGGATGTGGTCCTCCGCAGGTGAGAGCATTATCGTGCATATGGCCGGGATGATGGAGACGGGGATGGACAGTATGAGAAGTGCCAGCATTCTGTCGGCGACGATCCGGCGACGGTCGATCCCCGCCGAGGTGGCGAATATCAGCCATCCGCATCCCCTGTCGTCGGAGAACAAGTTGTGGGTCGCATAGGCCGCCCCTATCATCGGGATGATGAATGTCGCGACACCAATCCCCATGGCGATCATGACAGCCGCCAATGGGGCCATTACGATGTAGGGGATGAGGCGACGAAGGTCGTTCCGCAGCAGTCCACCCATATCTCCCATCGCTCGCACCTACTATGCATATCGAGTTCAAAGGTCTCTGTCTCCGAATCCGCGTCTGGAGACGGCATACCCGCTGGCGCAGATTGCTACCGCGGAGCACAATGTGAGCACCATCAGCGAGGTATCGCACTCATCGATCGACTGGAATCCCACCATGGCTAGGAACAATACGAACACGCATACGACCGATATCGCGTAAACGAACGCCTTGCCGGCCCTCCAGTCGCCCATGAGATGGGATACGGAGGCTACGGATGACAGGGAGGCGCACAGGGATGCGGGCATCAGTGCCATCATGGCCAGGCTATGGACGCCGGATGCCAGTCCCACGATGCATGATGCGATCCCGACGGCCGCCGAGGGGATCAGGACGGCCGTCATGAACCTCAAACCGACGATACGTTCCCTTCCCTGTCCGGAGGAGACGACGAATGTCATCCATCCGCATCTCTCCTCCTGGAGGTACATGATCTGGGAAACCATTGCTGCAGGCATAGCCAGGAGGAGTATGCACCCGATATACACGATGGCGTCATCGACACCGAGGCCTCCCGCGAGTGCCATGATGGCGGTCCCTGCGACGATGAGTGGAAGAAGGGCCCTGGAGGCCCTTCCCAGGTCCGCAACGATCAGACCGATCATAGGTTCCTGGCCTCGAACCTGACACAGGAGGCCTTGTAGGACGCCGCCATGACGGCGAACATCACAATGACCAACACTGCGGTCACGGCCAGCATGTTTCCTCCGAGCAGGTCGGAGGCGATCATGGTGGCTGACACCAGGAACGCGATGCTGGCCATCAGTACGATTATCGACACGTATTGGGCCTTGACGCTGCTTCCGGTCCAGTAGTTGACCAGGATGGAGATGCTGGCGACGATGAGTGCGAGCACCCATCCGGTGACGGACACCACTGCGATGGACTCAGGTCCGTATCCGGTCCCGTTGATCGTCTGTATGGCGATGGAGACGACGAAGCCGAGCACGGCTCCGATCGTCACGAATATCAGGGACGACTCGAACTTGGCGACGACGATGCTCTTCCTGCCGATCCCGGCGGAGACGGCGAACTGATCCCACTTGCACTGGTCGTCCCAAGCGAAGGAGCTGGAGACGAGCGACGAGAACAGCATCGGGCACACTATTCCCATGACATTGGACTCGCTGAACAGAAGCGAGAACACGATCCCGAAGACGGCGATGTACATCAGGGCGCTCTTGAGCAGGATGATGTCCTTCCATATCAGTCCGTTCATGCCGCATCACCCCTGATCACCATGACCATTATATCGTCCAGGGACGCGGGGTCCACGACCAGTTCGGGG
>CAZLMR010000238.1:0-2287 GCA_964560575.1 uncultured Methanomassiliicoccales archaeon
GAGCTCGTCGGCAAGAAGGTCACCATGTTCGGAGGAGGCAACAGCGCCATCGACATGGCGCTCATCGCCGACTCCGTCACGGACACCACGATCGTGCACAGGAGGCCCGACTTCAGGGCCGACGAGTCCACCGTGGAGAGCCTCGAGAAGAGCGCCATCAGGAGGGTGATGAACGCCAACCTGGTATCCATCAACGGAACCGACAAGGTCGAGTCCGTCACGGTCTCCCAGGACGGCAAGGAGTTCGACATCCCGACCGACCTGGCGGTCATCAACATCGGGATCTCCGCCGATCTGGACGACCTGAAGAAGTGGGGCGTGGAGCTCACCGAAGACGGGCTTGTGAAGGTCAACTTCGACATGACCACCAGCCGCCCGGGCGTGTTCGCGTGCGGGGACGTCGTCAGCTACCCCGGCAAGTTCAAGCAGATCACGACCGCGATGGGCGAGGCCACCACTGCCGTGCTCATGGCGTACAAGTTCGTGAAGAAGCCCTACTGGGCCTGAGAACGGAAGTCGAGGGGTCACACCCCTCTTTTTTCATTCTGGTTTATCGTCCCTCACTCGGAGATGGCTCCGGAGGGGCACTCGTCGACGCACACGCCGCAGTCGACGCATTTGGACGAGTCGATGACGGCTATGTCGTCGATGGTTATGGCGTCCTGAGGGCATGCATCGGCGCACGCACCGCAGGCCACGCACAGACTGGCTTCGACGGTCGGCATTTTTTCACACCTGCGACTTCCACGGGTTAGGACGTTTAAAACAGTTGGCGAAGACGTTACGAATGTAAACCCCCATGTACCCGCATGTCGGAACATCTTGTCGTAGACGGCATGCTGGTGGGACGCAGGGGGAGGCATCCGGGATACGCCGTGCTGGAGGACGGGGTCGCCGTGGAGTGCGGTTACGGACAGTGCCCGGAGAGACCGGACAGGCGCGGGATCATCCTCACCGACGTGGTGAACGGACACACCCACTGCGCGGACTACGGCCTCCGCATACCCCCGGGTCTCTCGCTGGAGGAGCTGGTGGCCCCGCCCGACGGTCTGAAGCACAGGTATCTCAGGGAGTCCCCGGACGATGTGCTGCGCGGGAACATGTCGCTCTTCGCATCCGACTCGAGGGCCTACGGTTCCGCCGCCTTCGTGGATTTCAGGGAGGGCGGCCTCCACGGATGCGAACTGCTCCGTTCGGCCGTCCCGGAAGCCGTCATACTGGGCCGTCCAACGTCGCCGGAGTTCGACCCGGACGAGGTGGCAGCGATCCTGGACGTGGCAGACGGGATCGGCATCTCCAGCCTGTCCGATATGGACCACGGGTACATCGAGGCCGTGGCGGACATGGTAAGGGAGCGCAGGGGCATATTCGCGATACACGTCAGCGAGAGGGTCCGCGAGGACATCGACCTCGTCCTGTCCATGGATCCGGCGTTCGTCGTCCACATGTGCGAGGCCACCGACTCCGACCTGTCCAAGTGTGCGGAGGCCGAGGTGCCCGTCGTGGTCTGCCCGACATCGAACATCTACTTCGGGAAGGTCCCGCCGATCGCCAGGGCGCAGGCGATGGGGGTCGATCTGGCCATCGGAACCGACAACGGGATGCTCCGCACACCCGACATGGTGGACGAGGCCAGGGTGTTCACGGAGGTCGCGGAATCACAGGGAGGGGACCCGGGAGGGGTGTGGAACGCCCTCGTCAACCTGTCGGGCAAGATATTAAATCGCCAAAGTAACATTTCGGGCCGTAACGGAACGGGCCGTCTCACCGTTCTCCTGACGGATGCAGAGGATGCTTCCGCAGCGTTCGGCCCAGGAACTGAGATAGTCCGTGCTGAATTCAAAAAGTGAGGTTGTAAAATGGCTTTCAACAACATTCTCGTACCCACAGATGGGAGTGAATACACAAAGGCCGCCGTCAGGAAGGCCATGGAGCTCGCCAAGCTTTCCGGCGGTAAGGTCACAGCGCTGTATGTTCTCGACCAGACGATCCTGACGAACATGCCCATGGACACCGCGGTCATGAACGTCTACAACACCCTGGAGAAGGAGGGTAAGGAGGCCGTCGACTTCGTACGCGACCTCGGAGCCCAGGAGGGAGTCGAGGTGGAGGTCCTCATCAAGGAGGGCACACCCGTGAAGGTCATCCTCGACGAGTCCGCGAACTACGACGTCATCGTCATGGGCACCCTCGGAAGGACCGGAATGTCCAAGCTCCTCATGGGAAGCGTTGCAGAGAGGGTCGTCAGGGCGTCCCAGTGCCCCGTTCTCGTGGTAAGGGCCACAGA
>CAZLMR010000239.1:0-2285 GCA_964560575.1 uncultured Methanomassiliicoccales archaeon
AGAGCACCAAGACGTCGGACTACTGGTACGCGCACGACTTCACCGAACCCGAGCTGCGCCTGCTCATCGACGGCCTGCTGTTCTCGAAGCACCTGCCGTACAACCAGTGCCGCGAGCTCGTGGACAAGCTGGCGGAGGGCATCGCCAAGGTCTGCAGGGCGTTCTACCCCAGGCCCATCACCCTCAGGACATCCGACTTCAAGACCAACGAGTACCGCGACATGAAGGGCGGCGCCGACTACGAGCCCAACGAGGACAACCCCATGATCGGATGGAGGGGGTGCTCCAGGTACGTCTCCGACAGCTACCGCGAGGCGTTCATGTGCGAGCTCAGGGCCATCAAGAAGGTCAGAGATGAGATGGGACTCAAGAACCTCAACATGATGCTCCCGTTCGTCAGGACCATCGAGGAGGTCCAGGACATCACCGAGATGATGCACTCCGTCGGACTCAGGAGAGGCAAGGACTTCAAGCTCTACTTCATGGCCGAGATCCCCGTGAACATCTTCATGGCCGACGAGTTCTGCAAGTACTGCGACTGGTTCTCCATCGGGTCCAACGACCTGACCCAGCTGGTCATGGGAAGCGACAGGGACTCCGACATCCTCGGACACATGGGATACTTCGACGAGAGGAACGAGGGTGTGAAGAGGGCCATCGCCCAGCTCATCAAGGTCGCCCACGAGAACGGCAAGCACGTCAGCATCTGCGGACAGGGACCCTCGGTCTACCCCGAGTTCACCGAGTTCCTGGTGGAGCAGGGGATCGACTGCATCTCCCTGAACCCCGACACATTCGCGAAGACCAAGAGGATCATCGCCTCCGCGGAGCAGAAGATCATCCTGAGGGACCTCAGGAACCTCAGGAACAAGTTCCTTTGAAAACCGAGGGGGCACCGCCCCCGACCCCTTTTCTCATCCACCTTCCATCTAGCGACCATCACCGCAATATACGGGAATCCCATCGCCGTCTCGTTCCGTGAACCCAATGGGCGGCTACAGACAGGCGATCGTCAGGGCTTTCCCCTACACCATCCCGGTGCTCGCAGGATATCTGTTCATAGGCGCAGCCTTCGGCGTGATGTTCGCGGACCAGGGGTACAACGTACTGTGGGCGGTGCTCATGAGCGTCGTCGTGTACGCCGGATCGGGACAGTATCTGGCGACCAACTTCTTCGTCCCCGGGATGTCGATACTCCAGGCGGTGTTCCTGACCGTGATGGTGAACATCAGGCACGTGTTCTACGGGCTGTCCCTCGTGGACAGGTACAACCGCTTCGGCAGGAAGCGCTGGTACCTCATATTCGGCATGACCGACGAGACGTACTCGCTGGTGTGCACCACAGGGGTCCCCGAGGATGTGGACGAGGAGAAGTTCCTGCTGTCCATTACGCTGCTCAACCAGATCTACTGGATCATCGGCACAGTCATCGGGTCCCTGGCGTTCACGATAATCTCGTTCGACTCCACCGGGATAGAGTTCGCCATGACGGCCCTGTTCATCGTGATGTTCATGGAACTGTGGTACAGGCGCTCCAACCGTCCCGCCGAGCTCATCGGGATGTTCTCCGCGGTTCTGTGCCTGGCGCTTTTCGGCGCGGCCAACTTCGTGCTGCCGACGATGCTGCTGATGGTCGCCGTCATCCTGCTCGGAAAGAAGAAGCTGGGCGACAAGGGGGCGGATGCCGATGCTTGACATGGTCTCGTCGCTGATCATGATCGCCGCGGTGGCCATCGCGACCTTCGCCACACGCGCCGCGTCGTTCGTTGTGTTCCCCAAAGGGAAGGAGGTGCCGCCGACGGTGAAGTACATCGGCACGGTCCTGCCCCCGGCGGTCATAGGCATGCTGGTGGTGTACTGCCTGAGGAGCACCCAGCTGTTCGCCTACCCCTACGGCATCCCGGAGCTCATAGCATGCCTGGCCGTGATAGGACTCCACGCCTGGAGAAGGAACGTCCTGCTGAGCGTCGGCGCCGGCACGGTGCTCTACATGGTCCTGGTGCAGATGGTCTTCGTCTGACCGATGTCCGGTCGTGGATACGGGATCCCTTGGAATCGGTAAGAGAATCAGGACGATCGGTTGCCCACGTCCTCCCCGTCGACGCTGTCCATCAGCCTCTGGTTGAGGCCGTTGGCCTCCTCCGTGGGGAGGAGCATGGTCGTCGCCTCCATGAACGGATGCTTGGACCCCTCGATGATCGCGACGTCGTCCAGGGTGTGAAGGCCCCAGCGCTCGGCGGTCTTCTCCAGACCGAACTTGGTGTCCAGCTCGTTGGGGATCAGGA
>CAZLMR010000240.1:0-2274 GCA_964560575.1 uncultured Methanomassiliicoccales archaeon
TCGTCCATGATGGCATCTGGGTGTCCAGGACGTACTGGGAGAACACCATGAATGCGAGGGTTGCGATGAGGACGACCGCGACCAGGTAGGCCAGGTTCCTCGGGAGTATGGGGCGTGATTCCCTGTACAGAGGGTCCATGCTCGGAAGAACATCGTCTCCATAGATAAACGGAGATGCTGGATGTCTTGTGATTGAATAGAAATGTTTATATTCCACCTGTCTATCATGGGTTTTGCTGGTCCCATAGCTTAGTTTGGCTTGAGCGTTCGGCTGATAACCGGAAGGTCACCGGTTCAAATCCGGTTGGGACCACTACTCTTCTTCACATCGGTCATCCGTTACGTCCGTCTCCGTTGAAATCAGGCATAATGGTCGTAACGGGTCGAACAGAAATAATAGGTTTGCCGGGCAGAGCCCGGCTTTTAATTTCACTCCTTCGCGTCAGGAAGGTCGAGATCATTGAGGCAGTCGCACAGACACGTGAGGACCGGGTCGTCCGCCAGGTACTTCAGGTATGCGGGGTTCCACATCTCGATCCCGAAGACCCTCCCCTCGTAGATCGCATAGAGATACAGGAGCGCGGGTTCGGAGAAGTCGGTCTCATCGACCTCGTCGTTCCAGTCGTCGAAGGCCTTGTTCACGGCCTCCGCCACCGCAGGCTCCATGCCCTCGGTGACGTCGTCGTCCATCGGGTACACATAGGCGTCGGACTCGTCCAGGTAGTCGTATTCGTAGAACAGAGATTCGATGTCGTGGCTCCTCATGAAGTTGGCCATGTACTCAGGGGAGTTGTCGCCGAGGATGGCGAAGGCCTCGTCGGGTGCCAGGAAGTCAGTGACCTCCGTGGCCATGAAGCCGTTGCTCTCGGCGTAGTCCTTGATCTGATCCTCGTCCATGATCGGCGTGAAGCCAGGGTAGTCCTCGTCAGACATGCGACCTGAATACACGGCGTCTTAATTAATGCCTGTGAACAGACGTTCGGAGGATGTGTGAAAAGGAAGATGGGGGCGGACCCCCTGTTTCTCACTGCGGCTTGGGTTGTTCCGGTTCCGGATCGTACATGTACTTCCTGCAGAACGGAATCAGCATGCCCCCGATTCCGTTGCCGATGATCACGATGATGATGAACAGCAGCGCCTGGGACGTGAACACGCCGGCAGACACGAAGTAGAACATGTCCGCGATGGAGTGTTCGAATCCCGCGAGGATGAACACCGGCACGCAGAACAGGAGAGCCAGATAGCTGTTCTTCTGCTTGTAGAAGTCCACCGCGATGAACATCAGCACGCCGCAGAACACACCGCGGAACAGCACCTGATACCATTCGAGCGCCAGCTTGCCGTCCACCACCGTGGACGCGACGTCGTAGGGCATCATCAGTCCCGTCACAAGGCATCCCACGAAGTTGCCCACGATGATCACGGGCATGTACCAGAGATAGGACGGCGGGTTCTCGACTATGTACCCGACCTTCCCGGTGTAGAGATCCAGCCTGAAGCCGACGACGGTCATCAGACCGATGGCGAACAGGACCGCCCCGACCCACTTGGCGGTCGAGTAGCAGCCCAGGTAAACGCAGCAACCTATGGAGATCATCATGCCCGCCAGGAACGCCCTGACGAAGCTCCTCCCGTACTTCTTCACATCCATCGTTATCACAGCTCGTGATAGAACAGGATGATCGTGTGGTACTCGCCGTCCTTGGCCCTGAATCCTCCGGGGATCATGCCCAGACGCTTGAAGCCCTCCTTCTCGTACAGGTGTATGGCTGAGGCGTTCTCCTGAACCACCGCGTTGAACTGCATGATCCTGAAGCCCAGGTCGGCGGCGACCCTCAGCGAGTCCTCCACCAGCAGGGATCCAACACCCTTGTTGCTCATGCCCCTGTCGACGCAGTACGATGCGTTGCATATATGCCCGCACCTGCCCACGTTGTTGGGATGGAGTATGTACAGACCGACCACCCGTCCGTCCAGGACGGCCACCCCGCAATGGGACTGGGAGCCGAAGAACCCCTCGGCCTCCGCATCGGTCAGCGAATCCTCCTGGGGGAAGGCCATCCCGCCCTCCACCACGAAGTTCCATATCGCCGTCATGCCGGGCAGGTCGCCCGGCTCGTACCCCCTGATAACGACATCCATGCCGTGTGCATCTGCTCGTCCGTATTTAGGTGGGCAGGGTGTTGGATGGATGGTCCACGTCCGGGTGGGAGGGGCTCACTGGCCCTCCGCACGGCCCGCATCCCTCGCCATCTCCCTCTCCATGCGCTTCCT
>CAZLMR010000241.1:0-2256 GCA_964560575.1 uncultured Methanomassiliicoccales archaeon
TCCGTGATGGTGGCCAGGATGCAGTAGCGCAGGCCGAGTTCCCTTGCGAGCTGGCACTCGGGGACCACGGTCATGCCGATGATGTCCGCGAACTGCCTGAACATCGCGCTCTCGGCCCTGGTGGAGAACCTGGGTCCCTCGATGCACAGGTATGTGCCTCCCTTGTGGTACCTGATGCCCATCTCCTCGGCGGTCTCGGCGAAGATCGCGTTGAGGTGGGGGCAGAACGGGTCGGGGATGGATATGTGGACGGCGCTATCGTCGAAGTAGGTGTAGTCCCTCCTCTTTGTGAAGTCGATGAACTGGTCCGCGATGACCAGGTCCCCGGGGGCGAACTGCTCCTGGAGGGATCCGACGGCGCAGGCGGAGATGATGTACTTGCATCCCAGCTCCTTGAGGGCCCACATGTTGGCCATGTAAGGGACGTTGGTCGGGGGATACTGGTGCTGCTTGCCGTGGCGGTAGAGGAAGGCGACCTCCACGCCGTTGATCCTGCCGATGAGTATGGGGTCGGAGGGTTTCCCGTAGGGCGTGTCGGGGAAGACCTCCTCGATGGTCTCGAAGGTGTCCGGGTTGTAGATCCCGGTGCCGCCTATGATCGCTATCTTGGGCATAGATGACGGAAAGGGGCGGGCATATTTAATCTGAACATCGGAAGGGATGACATGGCCGTCCATGCATGTGACGGCCGCCGGCGACGGGGTCGTCACGATCCCCAGGTATTGGTGACTGATATCTCAGTCCGATCCGAACTCGGATATCAGGGACGATGTCCATCCGATGATCTCCGAGGATGCCCGATCCATGCCGTCGTCCCATTTCGTCCCGTTCATGGATCCCCTGAGATCCAGGATCCGGGACTCGCGACCCGCCGCCTTCCGCAGATCGCATATGGATCCGTGATAGACGCCCGTCCTGGCGCATACTGCGGCGGTAAGGGTGAAGCGGCACTGTTTCAGGATCCCACTCAGGATGTCCGGCGACCTCTCATGGACCATGTTGTGCACGCACATGTGGTAGATGGCGCAGGCGCCTGCGAGGGCGGCGTCGCCAGCATCGCCGATCCCTTCGGGTGGCAGTACGGCATCGAGGCTGCCTCTGATCGGGACGGTGTCGTGTCTGAACTGGAAGAGGTCGCTCGGCATCCATGCCGACAGTTCCCCGACACCGGACAGGAATCCGCAGGCGAGCTCCCTCCGGGGCATCGAGTCCAGAATCCCCCTGTAGGACACGATGTCCTCCCGGGATACGCTGTCAAGGATCACGACGGCGTCTATGTCGCTGTCCTCTGTCGCCTCGCCTCTGGCACGGCTCCCCTGAAGTCCGATGAATACGACCCTGTCTCCGAACGTCCGTTCGAGGCGATCGCAGAGGATCGACATCCACACGGAGGTCTCGGAGGGGTCTATGGGAATGGAAGGTGGTTGGAATGCGTTTCAGGCGATGCGTCTGACAGCCTCGTAGGGTGTGACATAGAGAGCCTTCTCGGCCTCCTCCTTCGTCATGCCCGCGCCGAAGGCGACGGTCCTCGCGGCGGCATCGTCCATCAGGTTCTCCGGTGCGTGGGTGTCGGAGTCCACGACCATGTCGGCGCCGACGGCCCTCGCCATGTTCACGACGTGCCCGTTGGTGATGTTGTGTCCGGCGCGGCCGGAGACCTCCAGCAGCACACCGTTGTCCTTGGCCAGCTGGGTCTCCTCCAGGGTGATGAACCCTGGATGGGCCAGGACGTCGATCTCGGGATTCTCCACGGATGCGCGGTTCGTTCCCGGCGCCACAGGCTCGGTGACAGTCTCCCCGTGGACGACGATCCACTGGGCGCCAGCTTCCCTAGCCATCCTGGCGACCTTGTCGATCTTGGACGGCGGGACGTGTGTGATCTCCACCCCGGGGATGACCTTGATGTAGTCCTCGCAGAGCTCCACCGCCTTCGCGACGTTGGATGCGACGAACTCGACGTTGGTCATGTCCACGTGGTCCGTGATCGCGATGATGTCGTGTCCGAGGACCATGGCCCTCCTGACCAGCTCGGCGGGGATGAGCTCCCCGTCGCTGAAGACCGTGTGGGTGTGAAGGTCAGCCCTCATTGGGACCTCTCCCAGAGTTCCTTGTAGACCTTCTCCATGGGGACGCCCATCTTCTCCACGGCGACCATCGTGTGGTAGATCAGGTCGGCCAGCTCCCCGCACATCTCATCCTCGCTCCTGTCCTTTATGGCGAGGACGAACTCGGTCGCCTCCTCGACGATCTTCTTGC
>CAZLMR010000242.1:0-2245 GCA_964560575.1 uncultured Methanomassiliicoccales archaeon
CGCGATACCGTATCACATATTAAAAGATGGGTCGGGGGTGTCAGAACCCCCGACACGCTGGCACTTTCAGCGTTCGATGGCGGCCCTGACCAGCTCCACCCCGACGGGCGGATCCTCCGGGCGCTTCTCGACCGACAGGATGAGGAGCACAACGGCGACTATGGCGAACACGGCCATCAGGCCCCAGAGGGCGGTGAAGTTGTCGAGGGTGTACGCGGTGCCGACTATCGCCCCGGAGATGGTGGTGCATATGCTGGCCCCCAGGAACAGGAAGATGTTGGTCCCCGACACCGCCGTCCCGGCTATGGCTATGGGGTACCACTCCTTGACCTGAGTGAAGGACAGTGTCATGAATCCGCCGAAGAATCCGAAGGCGAAGCTGATCGCGAACCAGAACCAGTAGCTCTGGATCTCCCCTGCGAACGCGAAGATGACGATCCAGAGGGCTGCGAACACCGTCGTGCCGTAGATCATCGCCTTCCTCTTCGAGCGGATGATGCCGCGGGTCGTCAGGGCGCCGATGACCAGCGTGCTGAGGATCTTCCCGATCCCGAGGGCGGTGACCATCCAGGACGCCGATAGTACGAATCCGTACACGCTGTTGAAGTACGTGACGGCCCAGGTCCCCTGGAACGTCATGATGGTCCCGTACACGAGGAAGTAGGCGAGCGCGCAGGTCCAGAACTTCCTCCCGCCGGAGAACACGATCCTCAGTCCCTGGAGCACGGGGATCCTGGCGGCCGAGGACTCGACGGCCTCCACGCCCTTTTCACTGAGCTCCACATCCTCCACGGAGGGCAGTCCCCTGTCGGAGGGATGGTTGCGGATGACCACGGCGCAGAGCACGGCGAGGACCAGCGTGATGGCTCCGAGGATGAGGAACACCTCCCTCCAGCCGACGGCGTCCGCCAGGAGCTCGAGGGGTCCGGTGGCGGCGATCGCACCGACGTTACCGACCGCGATGACTATGCCGCTTAGGACGGCGAAGTCCGCCTTGGGGAACCATACGGAGACCAGCTTCATGAGCGGGACGTAGACGACCGCCATCCCTGCGGCGATCATGACCTTGCCCAGGACTATCATCCAGAACTCGGTGCCCACGCAGGTGATGAGCGAACCTATTGAGGCGATCAGCAGGAAGACCGTGGCTGCGGCCCTCGGACCGAACCTGTCCGCCATGACCCCCGACGGGATCTGCATGGCCGTGTATGTCCAGTAGTAGACGCTGCTGAGGATCCCTATGGACCCTCCGACATCGGCGACGATGTCCTGGCCCACCACGCTGACCGAGATGCGGTGGAAGTAGACGAAGAAGTAGCCGATGGTCAGGACGGCGAATATCGCCCACCTGTGACGGCGAAGCGCTGCGAGCGCATCCTTTGTGAAACCTGTCATCGGGGGCGTCCGACAGGGTCCCCGTATATGAACGGAACCCCTGTCGGAGGTTGTTTTTATTCTTAAAAGATTATCGACTTATTCTGATTGCCTCTTTCCGCCGTTCCTGTCGATGGCCATGTTCCTGAAGTAGACGATGATTCCGATCATGACCAGGATGAAGTCGAAGATGTAGAACGCCATCACGTAGTTGAACGTCCCGTCCACGAACACCTCGTCGTTGACGACCTTGTTCAGCATTCCGCAGACGTATCCGATCTCCACGATGACCATGAACGGAAGGCTGGTCCCGACGGTCGTCCTCGCCCTGTACGCCTTGTATATGTTGGCCGGCCATGCGGCGGCGAAGCAGAGCAGCATCCCCACCTCGAATATCCCAGTGAGCATCATCTCACCTCCACGATCTCGTAGTCGCTGCTGCCGAACCCCATCCTCTCCGCGTGCTCGAAGGTGCTCTGCCAGTGGGTGGTGGGCTGGACGCAGCTGAAGATGTCCGCGGGCTTCCTGCCGTTGCAGTTGGCGTACAGAAGGGACCCGGGTATCATGGGCTGCTTCTGGACCAGGTCTATGCAGGCCCTGTCCAGCGCGACGGGGTCGTACGAGGCTAGGATCCCGACGTTCGGGACCACGGGCATGTCGTTCTCTCCGTGGCAGTCGCAGAACGGGGAGACATCGCAGATGATGGATATGTGGAAGTTCGGCTTGTCCTTGACCGCAGCCATCGCGTACTCGACGATCTTGAAGTTCAGGACGTCGGGGGCCTCGTCGAAGACGGGCTCGATGACATCGAACGGGCAGACGGCTATGCATCTTCCACATCCCACGCATCTGTCCTGGTCGATGCGCGCCT
>CAZLMR010000243.1:0-2245 GCA_964560575.1 uncultured Methanomassiliicoccales archaeon
CCGGTCCGTCGTAGACGATGGACCTCTCCTCGTCGGTGAGGTCCTTGAAGGGCACGTCCACACGGACGCCGAGGGACTCCGCCACGCGGTACATCCAGTTGATGCCGAACATGTTCCACGATTCGACCGCTCCCTCCTGCAGCGTCTTGTTCCAGTCAGGGACCAGTCTGGAGCGATCAACCTCTCTCACCACGCCCGTGCCGGAGCATCTGGGACATGCGCCCTCGCTGTTGAACGCCATCGATTCCGCCCCGGGGCCCTCGAACCCCACGCCGCAGACGGGACAGACCAGCTCCCTGCCGGCGGCCACGTCCATGGACGGGGGATGAAGATGTCCGTTGGGGCACATATGGCTGCCGAGCCTGGAGAACATGAGGCGCAGATGGTTCAGAAGCTCGGACATCGTGCCGAACGTGCTCCTGACCCCCGGGACCGACGGTCTCTGGTGCAGTGCCAGAGCGGCCGGGACGTAGTCTATGCTGTCCAGCTTCGCCTCCGCCGCCTGCGTCATGCGGCGGCGCGTGTAGGTGGACAAAGCCTCGAGGTACCTCCTGGAGCCCTCCGAATATAGGACGCCGAGGGCCAGGGAGGACTTCCCCGATCCCGAGACGCCCGCAACGGCTACTATCCTGCCCAGGGGGACGTCGATGTCGACGCTCCTCAGGTTGTGCACCCTGGCACCGCGAACCTCGATGTGGTCCGGATGGCTGGATTCCGCTGGACTGACCATGACTACACCTGGGGGTTGATGCGCTCGCAGAGAAAAATCTGATGCGTGGCATCGGTTCATTCATCGGTGCCACCCTTATCCTAGTTGTATAATCTATCTTGAATCTTATTTTATATAGGAAAATGTTCACGCTCAAACATGCAGAGGGACAGGCTGTTCACAAAGGATTTCATTCTCGACACGGTCATATCGCTCTGCTGCTCGCTCAACTACTTCACGCTTCTGATCAACATAACCGGCTTCGCCATGACCACGTTCGACGCCACCTCCACGGAGGCCGGACTGGCCGCGGGGATCTACGTCATCGGCGGACTGATCTCCAGGGTCACCCTCGGCAAGTACGTGGAGATGGTCGGAAGGAAGAGGATGCTGATGCTGGGTCTGACGATCGCCCTCGTCATGTCCGTGACCTACTTCTTCGTCTCGTCCATGGCGATGCTGTACATCATCAGGTTCCTGCACGGGACGGCGTACGGCATCAGCAGCACATGCACCAACGACATCATAGCCAAGATCCTCCCGCAGAGCAGGAGAGGCGAGGGACTCGGATACTTCCTGCTGAGCGTCACCATCGCCACAGCCATAGGGCCTTTCCTGGGCATGGAGTTCGGACACGCCGGCAACTACGACGCCGTGTTCGCCGTTGGCCTCATCATGTACTCCGTGGCGCTTGTGCTGGCTTTCTTCCTCAAGGTCCCCGAGGAGACGCTCACCGAGGAGCAGAAGGCCGATGCCCGCAGCTTCGACCTGAAGCATCTGTTCCAGCTCTCCGCGGTCCCCCTCGCGGTGACCTGCATGGTGTTCTACTTCGCCTACTCCGGAGTGCTGAGCTTCATCTCGTCCTACGCCGAGGTGATCGACCTGGTCGACGCCGCGATGTACTTCTACCTGGCCGTCGCCGTCGGGACCCTGCTGTCCAGGCTCACGACCGGGAAGATCTACGACACCCGCGGACCCAACATCGTCATGTTCCCCGCATACGTGGCGTTCTTCATCGGAATGGTCGCGTTCTCCCAGGCGGAGACCGCACTGGTGCTCCTCTGCGCCGGGTTCGTCATCGGATACGGAGTGTCCATCGTGTACACGATCAACCAGGCCATCGTCGTCTCCAGGAGCCCCGCCCACAGGTACGGCGTCACCACATCCACCTTCGCCGCGATCGTCGACCTCGGCAGCGGACTCGGACCGTCGGTCATGGGCATGATCCTGGCATTCGCCGGATACAGGGAGATGTACCTGATCTGCGCGTTCATCAGCCTGATCAGCCTGGTGATGTACTGGTTCATCCACGGACGCAGGTTCGGGAAGGAGCCCGGCAAGGCGATCACCGTGCTAAAGGAATGACGGCGCCCCGAGCGTATGATGGCTGGCGGCCCATGGAAGTCCTTTAAGATGTGACACCGCCCTTCATCCACGCATGAGATACAGATGCGGTGTATGCGGCTACATCTACGACGAGGAGAAGGAAGGCGTCAAGTTCGCCGACCTCCCGGACGACTGGCAGTGCCCGGTGTG
>CAZLMR010000244.1:0-2224 GCA_964560575.1 uncultured Methanomassiliicoccales archaeon
TCGGATGAGGTAGGTTGCGGAGCAATCGTGAGCCAAAGGAAAGTAACATTGTTTTCCTCCCACATCAGTATCGACTGCTGGACCTGATACCAGTTGATCCGCTCATAGTAGGACGACAGAGAATCTGCGATGTCGTCCCGCGATGAGTTCTCCGCGACCGCCACTGCGATGTAGGCCTCCCGCAGGGTTTCCAGATCGCCTGTGAGCTCATCCACGGTGGGACGGTCCCTCATCTCGTCGGTTATCTGATCTGGGAAGTACTGCGTGTAATCCCCCTGTCCGTCATCTCCGCCGTCGTCCAGGCCGTACGCCGCGACGGCGCACACTGCGACAACGACGACAACGAACGCCATGATTGCGACGTTCCTGCGTTGCATGGGATGGCATCGCAATATGCTTAGATAAACGAGAGTACAGACTGGACACACGGTCACGATAGATGACTGATGCTCAGTCACAACCCTCGAACTGGGAGTCGTAGAGCATCCTGTAGAACCCTCCGAGAGCCATCAGCTCCTCGTGGGTGCCCTGTTCCACGATGCTCCCGTCCCTTATCACCAGGATCACATCGGCATCCCTGACCGTCGAGAGCCTGTGGGCGATGACGAAGGACGTCCTCCCGACCATCATGCGGTCCATGGCCTCCTGGATCCGCCTCTCGGTGCGGGTGTCAACCGAGCTGGTCGCATCGTCCAGGATTATCATGGGCGCGTCCTTCACCATGGCCCTGGCGATGGCGAGCTGCTGCCTCTGCCCTGCGGAGAGCGCGGATGCCTCCCCCACGACGGTGTCGAAGCTGTTCGGAAGCGAACGGATGTGGTCCCCTATGCCCACAACGTCGCATGCTGTCTCGACCGCCTCCCTGTCGGCCCCGCTGGTGAAGGCGACGTTCTCGTAGAACGTTCCATCCGACAGCCATGAGTCCTGGAGGACCATGGAGAACTGCTCCCTTACCTGAGCCCGCGACATGGATGTCGTGGGGATCCCGTCTATCAGTATATCCCCTGAGTCTGGGTCGTAGAAGCGGACGAGGAGGTTGGCGAGGGTCGTCTTCCCGGCCCCGGTGGGGCCGACTATCGCAACCTTGGAACCGGGTTCCACCGTCAGGCTGAACCCATGGATGACCTCCCTCCCCGGAGTGTATCCGAAATGCACGTCCCTGAACTCCACCCTGCCCTTGGCACGACCGATGGATGGGCCCTCGGGGGACGGCGGCATCTCGTCCATCGCCAGGATCCCGAAGACCCTCTCGGAGGCGGATGCCACGGACTGCATCCTCGCCACGATGTCGGCCATCTCTGCGACGGGCTGGTTGAACCTCTTGACGTATACGATGAACGCAACGATGACGCCGTAGCCGATGCTCCCGTTCATGATGAGAACTGAGCCCGCGACGCAGACGACCACATAGGACAGGTTGCTGATGAAGTTCATCAGCTGGGGCATCATGGCGGTCGCGACCCTCGCCCTGAAAGATGATGCGCGGAGCCTGTCGTTGACCTCGGCGAACCTCCTCTCCGCATCCGCGGTGCCGTTGTATGTGCGGACGACGTCGTGTCCGTAGTACGTCTCCTCCACGATGCCGTTGATGAGTCCGAGATCCCTCTGCTGTGCGACGAAGTACTTCTGGGAGCGATGGGTGACCTGATACAGGAAGAACGCCCCCAGGGCCGTAGGAAGCACCGCGACGGCGGCCAGCCTCCAGTCGGTGTAGAGCATCATCACCAGACCTCCACCGATCATACAGACGGCGGACACCGCCGTGCTGAAGCTCTCTGCCGCGCCGGTGCGGACGGTGTCCGTGTCGTTGGTCATGCGGCTCATCATGTCCCCGATGCTGTGGGACTCCAGATATGACAGGGGCAGCCTGTCGAACTTGGCGGACATATCCCTGCGCATCCTGTCGCCTACCCGCTCCGATGCAGCGCCGATTATCCTGGTCTCGCCTACGGACAGAAGGAAACTGGCTGCGTAGAGGACCACTAGGACGATCCCGAGCCTGGAGACGTACCGGATGTCGACGGGCGAGGAGCCCAGGATGCTTGCCGAGATGCTGTCGGTGATGCTGGCCAGAAGCTGCGGTCCGACAAGCGACAGCACAGTCGCGGCAAGGGCGCAGAGTATCCCCGCATACAGGGAGCGCCTCTCGCGTCCCATGTACACGAGCAGCCCGGTCATGGCCGCCCTGAGGTCACGAGGCTTGTCCTGCCTCGCCCACCTCGGT
>CAZLMR010000245.1:0-2223 GCA_964560575.1 uncultured Methanomassiliicoccales archaeon
GTGGAAGATCAGCATCCATGCGACCGGGGTCATGGGTCCGGCCATGGCGCTCTCGATGGTCTACTGGCCTTGGGGGCTCGTGATGTTCGCCATTTTGCCCCCGGTGATGTGGAGCCGCTATGTCCGGGGGAAGCACACCCCGCTGCAGCTCGTGGGTGGGGCGGTGTACGGTTTCGTCGCCACGGGACTGGTCCTGTCGGTGTTCCTCTGATTCGAAGATGCGGCGATGAGATATGGTCGACGTCCATACGCAGGCGTCTCCACGGGAATTCAACGGGGTCGGGGAGTCCGGATCCCGGATCGGTGAGCTTGAGAACGAACAGACGGGACGCATCCCGCGGATTGGCTTTGGATAACGGAGAGACGAACGTCGGTCTGAAAGGTAAGGTGCCGGGCATAGCCCGGCGTTTGGATCAGTTCGCCTGCTGTTCGGATATCGAGATCGTACAGCTGACGGGGTTGTCGTATTGGAAGAGCCAGGCTGCTAACGCGGTGCCCATGAGTTCATTCGGCTCCGCACCTGTCATCTCGATGCTCACGTTGTACGCGTTCCCTTCGGAATCTGTTCCCACGAACACACCGTCGATGACGGCCCAGCTCGTGACGCCGTCTATCCCTACGGCTATCCCAGCTGCGCCATAGTCCGGAAGGGCGTAGCTTCCGTGGAAGGCGCTCAGCTCCGTCTCGTCACCGTTTTCATCCACCAGGTACAGATGGACATGTCCCATCATGTCGATGGGGCCGATGCTCGATACGCTGATGTTCAGACCGTAGGCCCACTGGGCGTAGAGGTCCACGGTCCCGTTCCCATAGCTGATGGCATCCCCGACCGCGTACGAGGTGCCGCTCCCGTCCGCCGCGGTGTTCCAGCCCGTGAAGACGTATCCATCATAGGTGAACAGATTGGTCTGGACCGTCGTCTCCGTGAAACCATAGGTCGTTCCGCCTTCGTAGGTGCCGCCGTTGCCATGGTAGTTGACGCCGGTCGTGACACCTCCCTCCTCATTGTCGTCGCCACCGTACACCACTATAGCGGCGGCCACTACGACCACCACTATGATGACGGCAACGATCCCTCCAAGAACCTTGTTGTCCATGATGAAGAATCCTTCTCCATTGTATTTAATCGAAGATGAAGGCAATCATCGCCTATCGGAACGATTCTGATTAGGATGCATGAAGGTCCCGTATCAGTCGGCTTCCGGTGTTTGGCACATGGAGGACATCGGAGGCACCGGGGTGTCACATTTCGGGAGTCGACTCTAAGTACGGAATCCGAGAAGCATCGTTGATCGTCCTCGGACCATTCGGTATCGGGGAGGGGTGACATCATGGTATACAGTGAGACCGACCGCAGGAACGTCCTTCTGGCGTGCTGTTTCGTGGGGTTCATCGCCCCGTTGCTGAGCACGATGATGAATCTGTCGCTGGTGAACATCGGCGCGGAGTTCGGGGTCGGGTCCCATTCCCTGGCATATGTGAACACCTCGTTCCTCCTCTCCTCCGTGATCTTCATGGTCCCGATGGCTAGGGTGGGCGACATCTACGGCAAGAAGAAGATGTTCCTGCTCGGGGTCGCGCTCATAGCCATCGCTTCGCTGCTGGCCGCGTTCTCCCCGTCGTTTTGGTTCCTCATAGGATGCAGGGTAGTGATGGGCGCGGGTTCCGCCGCGATAGTGACCACCAGCGTCTCCATGATCACGGACGTCTTCCCTGTGACGCATCGCGGAGGTGCGATCGGGTTGCAGACCATGTGTACGTATATCGGTCTGGCGGCAGGTCCGCCGCTGGGAGGCACTCTGAACGATGTGTTCGGGTGGCACAGCCTTTTCCTGATGATCGTCCCGATCGCCGTCCTTGCCGTGGTGTTCATGTCCCTGTTCAGGGATGACATACGTCCGAATGCGGGCGGAATGTTCGATTCTAGTGGATCGGTGCTCTACGGCATCGGCATCATGCTGAGCATGCTGGGCATGGTGAACATGCCCGAGGTCTGGGCGGTATGCAGTCTGGCGGTGGGGCTGGTGTTCATAGCAGCGTTCGTCCTCTGGCAGCTCAGGTTCCCGTCTCCCGTCCTCAACATGAGGCTGTTCAAGAGCAGGGTGTTCTCGGGATCATGTCTGGCCACCTTCCTGAACTACATGGCCTCGTACTCGGTCTCGTATTTCCTGGCGCTCTACCTGCAGAGCATAGGCGGGCTCTCAGCCATGCAGGCCGGCATCC
>CAZLMR010000246.1:0-2221 GCA_964560575.1 uncultured Methanomassiliicoccales archaeon
CACTATCTGAACATCGAGCATCCCAGACAGTTCATCACATCGGGGACCTTCGGCACCATGGGATTCGGACTGCCGTCGGCGATCGGCGCGAAGGTCGCCATGCCGGACAAGAAGGTCATGACCGTCACCGGGGACGGCGGACTGCAGATGGTGATCCAGGAGCTGGCCACATCGGTCGCCGAGGACATCCCCGTCACGATCGTCCTGCTCAACAACGGCTGTCTGGGAATGATCAAGCAGATGCAGAAGCACTACTGGAACGGGCGCTACTCCGCGATGGAGCTCGGGGATGACCCGGATTTCGTGACCATCGCCAAGGGCTACAGATGCAACGGCATCCATGTGGAGAGGCCGGAGGAGATCGGAGACGCCCTGAGACAGGCGGTCGATTCGGACGTCACGACCATCGTGGAAATAATGGTCGACCCCGAGATGGACATACTGCCCATGCTGCCCATGAACCCCAACATCCCGATTATCACGGGTGACTGCCACTACTGACCGGGACACATCCCGGGGCGTTCCCGCCCCGTGGATGCAACCGGCGCGTCGTGTGATGAGGACGTTTTCCGGGTCTGCGACGGCCATGCGGCCGACATCCCGCGCGGGCATGCGCGACCGGACAAGTTTTTCAAATACGCGTGTATACGACCGCCGAAGGCGTGAACATGAAAGGAACGAAAGCACTGGTCACGATGCTCGAGAGAAAGGGCGTCGACACGATGTTCGGATACCCCGGCGGAAGCGTCATCCCGATCTATGACGAGCTCTACGATGCGGACCTGAGGCACATCCTTGTGAGACACGAGCAGTGCGCCGGCCATATGGCCGACGGGTACGCCAGGGCCTCCGGGAGACCTGGCGTGTGCCTGTCCACCAGCGGCCCCGGTGCCACGAACCTCGTCACCGGCGTGGCCACCGCCTTCGCGGACTCCGTCCCGATGATCGCGCTGACCGGACAGGTCGGGACGGGCTCCCTCGGACTCGGCGCCTTCCAGGAGGTGGACGCGTACAGCGTCCTCATGCCCATCACCAAGCACAACTTCAGGGTCCTCGACGTCAACAGGCTCCCGCACGCCATCAAGGAGGCCTGGGAGATCTGCCAGACCGGACGTCCGGGCCCGGTGCACATCGACCTGCCCGTCGACCAGATGAACGCGGACATCGACGAGTCCTATCTGGACGAGGAGTATGGCATCAAACCGGTCGTCGAGGACATGAGCGCATTCGAGGAGGCCGTCCAGTGGATCAAGGCCGCACAGCGCCCGGTCATCCTGATCGGAGGCGGGGCGATCGGTGCATGCGAGGAGGTCATGGAACTCTCCCAGCTGCTGCAGGCCCCCGTGGACACCACGCTCATGAGCCTTGGCATCGTCCCGTCCACATACGACCTGTGCATGGGACCTCTCGGTATGCACGGCAGGATGTCCGCGCTCCACGCCATGAACGAGGCGGATCTGATCATATCCATCGGCAGCAGGTTCTCCGACAGGACCTACAGTCAGAAGAGCCGCATGAAGAGCCCCGAGGGAAGGGTCGTCCACATCGACCTCGACGCCACCGAGTTCAACAAGCACAGGCATCCCGCCGCCAATCTCCAGTGCGATTCCAAGAAGGCCGTCCGCATGCTCATAGAGGCCCTGAAGCCGTCCTACGTCCCCCACAGGGAGTGGGCCGACAGGGCCAGGATGTTCAAGTCCCACTGCGCCTGCGACCCGGACTTCGGATACACCCCCATCGTGCCCCAGAAGGTCATGCACGAGATCAACAAGGTCCTCGGGGACGACACCATCGTCACCACCGACGTGGGGCAGAACCAGATGTGGGCGATGCATTACCTGGACATCGAGAAGCCCCGCAGGTTCCTCTCATCCGGAACGTTCGGTACGATGGGCTACGGACTGCCGGCGGCGATCGGCGCCAAAGCCGCGAAGCCCGATATGAACGTCATGGCGATCACCGGAGACGGCGGATTCCAGATGGTCATGCAGGAGCTGGCCACATCATTGGCCGAGGATCTGCCGGTCACAGTGGTGCTGCTGAACAACGGCACCCTGGGAATGGTCAGACAGTGGCAGAAGCTGTTCTGGCACGAGCGCTACTCAGCCACCACCCTGAAGTGCGACCCGGACTTCGTCAAGCTGGCGGAATCTTTCGGAGCCAAAGGCATCAGGGTCGAGAGGCCGGGCGAGATCGCCGATGCCCTCAAGGAGGCCAGGGA
>CAZLMR010000247.1:0-2204 GCA_964560575.1 uncultured Methanomassiliicoccales archaeon
GCATCTCTGCCGTGACCTTCGAATCCCCTATGCGGATGGTGACCACGGCGTCGATCATGTCCCCAGTCATCGAGACGTAAGAGTATCTGTCGCCGTCCTTCTTGAAGCGTGAGCGGTCGATTTTGATCCTCACATCCTCCACATAGGGTTGGACGGATATCGCGGAGCGGATGCCCTCCTCCAGGGATCCGACGGTGTCGGCGTTCACAGGCGTGCCCACAAACTGATGGTAGATGGTGCCCATCTTGATACCCGCCTCGAACAGCGCCCTCTCACGTTCAGTGCATGCGAACCTTCCTGCCGCCAGCTCATCCCTGCCGATCATGCCCTGCCATCAGGGTCTAGTGTAAAAAGTGAACGGGTACCGATTTTCCTGTTCTCTGACCATATCTTAAATAGAGCGTGTGGATGTGTCAGCCATGGAAACCGTCGGCGAGAGGATCGTCAGGCTCAAGAAAGAGAGGAACGCCGTCATTCTGGCGCACAACTACTGTCTGCCGGAGGTGCAGGACATCGCTGATTTCGTCGGGGACTCGCTCGGACTGTCCCGCAAGGCGACCGAGACCGATGCCGACGTCATCGTGTTCTGCGGTGTCACCTTCATGGCGGAGACCGCCAAGATCCTCAACCCCGGGAAGACAGTTCTGATCCCCGACCCCGCAGCAATCTGCGCGATGGCGCAGATGTGCAGTCCTGAGCAGATAGTCGCAGCCAGGGAGGCGAATCCCGGAAAGGAGGTCGTCGGTTACGTCAACTCCACCGCCGCCTGCAAGGCCGAGATGGATGTCTGCTGCACATCGTCCAACGCCATCGACATAGTGGCATCGCTCGAGTCCGACGGCGCAGTGTTCGTCCCCGACCGCAACCTCGGTACGTTCGCGGCGAGGAGCTGCCCCCAGAAGGATGTCGTGGTGTGGAGCGGTTTCTGCCCCATACACCAGTCCATATCGGTCCAGCAGGTCAGGGATCTCAAGGCGGCCCATCCGGATGCCGAGGTCCTCGCCCATCCCGAGTGCAGGACGGAGGTGCTGGAGCTCGCGGATGTGATCGGCTCCACCGAGAAGATGCTCACCCACTGCATGTCGTCCGACAGGGATGAGTTCATAGTCCTGACGGAGGTCGGTATGGGCCACAGGCTCGAGACCAAGTGCCCCGGCAAGCGTTTCCACTTCCCGCAGTCCGCCGTTTGCGGTGCCATGAAGATGGCCACCCTCGAGGGTGTCGCAGACGTCCTGGAGAACATGAACAATGCTGTGGATCTTCCGTCGGAAGTGGTTGAACGGGCCCGCAGGCCCGTGGAGCGCATGATCGGGCGCTCATGAGAACATCGGGTCCTTCCTGAAGGCGCTGGCCGGGATCAGGTCCTTGAGCCTGCCGTCGTTGATGTCGACGGTCTTGAACGCCACCGTCAGCAGGTGCGCGACCATCTGCTGGGAAGGGACCCTGTCGTAGTAGCTCTGGATGATCTTGAAATAGATCTTGGGCTCGCCGTCGGCCATGTAGAACCCGCCGTTGTTGATGGTGTTGTTGACGGTGTTCAGCTCGGGGATCAGCTTCGCCCTGGCGTCGTCTGGGATGTCGAACATCAGGTAACAGTAGATGTTCAGGGTCTTGTGCTCGTCATCCGCCACAATGATCATCCCGATGGGATTGTCATCCCCCATGGCCGCGAGGACTATGTTTCCGTCCTCCTGCTCATCGTACTGGAGATTCAGGCTGGCCAGCGCTCCGCGGACGTTGTCCAGGACCTTCTCCTTGCTGACTCTTCCGAACATGTCACTCCCTATGGTCTACATCCTTAATGCTGTTGTCCTCGCGGTCCTCCAGCGGGATGTACTCCCTCGGGACGGCCATGCTTATGTACGCAGGACGGAGGATCTTGTTGGACGTGATCATCTCCTCGCTGCGGTGGGCGCTCCATCCGACGATCCTGGCGGTGGCGAACAGTGCCGTGTACAGCTCCTTGGGGATGTCCAGCATGTCGTAGACGAATCCGCTGTAGAAGTCCACGTTGGCGCACACGCTCGTGGCGTTGGGCCTCTTGGCGAGGATCAGCTCCGGTGCCAGCCTCTCGACGGTGGCGTAGAGGTTGTAGTCATCCTGGCGGCCCTTCTCGGCGGCGAGCTTCTCGACGAACGACTTGAATACCTCCGCCCTGGGATCGGAGATGGTGTAGACCGCATGCCCCATGCCGTAGATCAGAC
>CAZLMR010000248.1:0-2156 GCA_964560575.1 uncultured Methanomassiliicoccales archaeon
GAAATACCGATACATATGGTCATGCCAGCCACATTGCTCGAGAACTCCATAGACAAACGTGTCTCGCTCCTGCTGAAGGACGGGAGGTTCCTCGAGGGGAGGCTGGCAGGATTCGACGAGTACATGAACATGGTTCTGGAGGAGACGCTCGAGACATCCGCCGAGGGCAAGGACGGAAGACGTCTGGGAAAGGTCATCCTCCGCGGGAACAACGTCGTGAGCATTGCACTCGTCTGAAAGGTGAGAACAGATGTCCCTGCTGAAGAGGATCGACGACCTCTCCGACAACAGGAAGGTCCGCAATGGCTGGTTCGTATTCGCGTGCCTTGTATTCGTGATCGTGATCGTGGTCCCGTCCATATTCGTGGTGACCCACCTCTTCACGGACTGGGGCCTCGTCGACATGGTCCTCGGCAACGAGGACATAAGCAACACCGTCTTCAGCGCGGTGTTCAACTCGTTCAGCATCGCCTTCATCGTCACGATCATCGACATCCTCGTGGGCCTGCCCATGGCATGGATCATGGTTCGCAAGGATTTCCACGGCAAGAGGTGGCTCGACACCCTGCTGGACATGCCGCTGGCATTCCCCACGGCCGTCCTCGGTATCTCCGTAGTCATGTTCTGGATATCCCCCGACGGGATATCGATCCCGGGGCTGGGCCTCGACCTGTCCCCCTACATGATGGTCATACTGCTGCACATCATCTTCACCTATCCGTACATGGTCCGCTCCCTGTCGGCCATCCTGGAGCAGATCGATCCCAACCTGGAGACTGCCGGCATGACCCTGGGGGCCTCCAGATGGACCGCCGTCCGCACCATCACGCTGCCGTTGTTCAGGGCGGGACTGGCAACAGGATTCGTGCTGTGCTTCGCCAGGTCTCTCTCGGAGACCGGGGGCACGTACATCGCGCTCACCATGATGGGCGTTCAGACGTCGTTCTTCACGGGTCCGTCCTTCATCAGCTTCCTGAAGAGCGACGAGTCCCTGTACACCAGCGACGAGATGATGGGGGCCCAGATCCTCATCAGCGTCGTGATGATAGTGCTGGCACTGATCCTGATGTTCCTGGTCAAGAGGCTCATCGTGAAGTTCAAGATCCCGGTGAAGAAGGTCTGGCCGAACATCGGCAGGAAGGTCAGTCAGGACGGCCTGCCCAAGCTCAAGGACGGCATCACCATAGCGTTCCTCATCGCCATCGTCCTGCTGCCCACATTCTACATATTCATGTATCTGACAGAACCGATCCCGGAGATAGACTACGGAACCCTGATATCGTCCATAGCGACGTCGTTCGGCGTTGCGGCGATAGCGGTGTTCGTGGACATAGTCATCGGGGTCCCGATGGCGATATACATCGCCAGGCACAAAGGGAGCAAGCTCGGGCAGATCCTGGACAACCTCGTCAACGTCCCGCTGATCATCCCCACGACGGCCCTGGGATTCTCGCTCGCCCTGTTCTGGGGCAGCTTCGGGCTCAGCTCCGGGTTCGACATAGTGCTGGTTATCCTGGGACACATCTCGTTCACGTATCCGCTGGTGGTCAGGAACCTCATAGGTGCCATCGAGGAGGTGGATCCGTCGTGCGAGGAGATCGCTATGACCCTGGGAGCCAAACCTTTCCAGGCCTTCAGGAAGGTCCTGTTCCCAATAATTAAGTCCGCCGTAATAGCCGGGAGCATCCTCGCCTTCACCAGGAGTCTCGGTGAGACGGGTGCGACGACATCGATCAGCCAGAGCGTCAACACCGTTCCGATCTACATCACGCATCTCGTGGAGGACGGACTGTACACGGAAGCGGCCATGTGCTCCATAGTGCTGATCGCCCTGTGCTTCATCCTCATGTTCGGCATAAGGGTGGTTTCCGGAAGGAGGTCGAAGCGCGATGCCTGAGATAGTGTTGGAGGATGTCCGCAAGAGCTTTGGGGACACCGTCGCCGCCGACGGTCTCAACCTAAGGATAAAGGACGGGGAGTACGTGTGCATCCTCGGCCCCACGGGTGCCGGGAAGACCACGTGCATGAGGATGATATGCGGTCTCACGCATCCGGATTCCGGCCGCGTCTATCTGGACGGAGTCGATGTGACCGACGATCCAGTGGACAGCCGCAACGCCACCATGCTGACCCAGTCGTATGCGCTGTTCCCTCAT
>CAZLMR010000249.1:0-2144 GCA_964560575.1 uncultured Methanomassiliicoccales archaeon
GACGTCCACCGACAGTCCGAACCTGTCCAGCAGCTGCGGCCTCAGGTCCCCCTCCTCCGGGTTCATCGTCCCGATGAGGACGAACCTCGAGGGATGGGAGAACGAGACCCCCTCCCTCTCCACGTAGTTGACGCCCATGGCCGCGGAATCGAGGAGCAGGTCCACGATGTGGTCGTCCAGGAGGTTCACCTCGTCGACGTAGAGCAGGTTGCCGTTCGCCTGCGCCAACACACCGGGTTCGAACCTCTTCTCACCGGTCTTAAGCACATGCTCTATGTCCAGCGTCCCAGCTACCCTGTCCTCGGTGGAGCTGAGCGGGAGCTCCACGACCCTCATCGGGACGTTCTCGACGGCCATGTCCTCATGTCTGTCGAGTCTTCCACGGCAGTATGTGCAGAACCTGTCCGGTCTTGACGGGTCGCAGTTGAACGGACAACCCGAGACGACGTCCTTGGGTGGCAGCACCTGCTCCAGCGACCTGACGGTGGTGGATTTGGCGGTGCCCTTCTCGCCCTTGATCAGAGCTCCCCCAATGCTGGGGTCCACGATGTTCAGGAGCAGGGCGCGTTTCATGTCCTCCTGGCCCACGATCGCGACGAACGGAAACAGCAATTTCTCCATGAGCAAACTTCCTTGGACGATACTGCCAATATCATGTATTTAATCAGTCCACATCCGTTGGCACAAAACCGATACTGAGTACCCCTTACAGGTATCTGGCACATGCCTATGGGAGATACCCGTTAAGGGTAGGTGCAGGTTATGCATTCAAATATGAGATAGGGTGGTCTTCGAACCATGGCCATGGACATAATTTACATCTCCATCCAGAGCACGGACTCCGCAAGCATGAGGGAGCCTGCGAAGAGTGTGTGCGAAGAGATGGGATGGGACCTGGAGATGATGTGCGTCAATGATGCGGACATCGATGCGGATCCCATACTGTATCATGAAGTGGCCCGTAGGGCCAGGGTGGCCGACCTGGTCCTTGTGAGATGCATGTCGGACCCGACACGCATGAGGAGGTTCTCCGACCTGGAGAAGGTGCTGCACGAGAGCAGGGGGTATGTCGTGGTCTACTCCGGCAACATGGAGGTCGGCCTGATGTACAGGGACCTCTTCAGGGGAACAGACGAGGAGTACTCCAGGGTAATCGGGCTCGTCAGGGGGAGGGGCCCGGAGAACGATCGGGGCATCGTGATGTGGCTCCATCGGATGCTCACCGGCGAGGGGGAGGTCCCGAAACCCGTGACACACAGGGCCAGCGGCATCCATCATCCGGAATGCGATAACGACATCACACTGGAGGAGTACCTCGGGCGCATTGATCCGTCGAAGGCGACGGTGGGTCTGATGTACGCTTCGAACCTCTGGATCTACGGCAACCAGGGGCACATCGATGCCCTCATCCGCGAGCTGGAGGCCCAGGGGATGAACGTCATCCCTGTGTTCTTCAGCGCGACCGTCGGATCTGACTCGTCTAGCCGCGGCGCGGTGTCCGTGGTCAGGGAGTATTTCATGGACGGGGACAGGCCGAGGATCGACGCGTTGATCATGACGACCCCGTTCTCGCAGCTCAACAACTCGAGGGATTGTTCGGGGATATACACTCCCGACGAGCAGAACTTCTACCACATGCTCACCGACGTCCCAGTGTTCCAGGCGATGTCGTCCCCCGTCCACTACTCTGACTACGAGGAGATCGCCGGAGGGAAGTCATCCGACGGGTTCAGGATAAGCGTCATATGGTCGGAGGTGGACGGGCAGATCATCACGGTGCCTATTGGCAGCAACGAGGGCGGCAGAGGAGGCCCCAAGAGATATTCCCCGATCCAGGACAGGATCTCGCACCTGGCGAGGCTAGTCAGAGGGTGGACAGCCCTCTCGCGCACCCCGCGCAGCGACAGGAAGGTGGCGATCCTGCTCTACCAATCCAGGCCGGACTCCGGCAGGATCGGGAACTCGGCAGGGTTGGACACCATACAGAGCGTCCGGGACATGCTGGAGCGTCTGGATTCACAGGGGTACACGGTGGACCACGTACCCGCCGACCAGAGGGAGCTGGTCGACGAGCTCCTGGACAACATCACGAACGACCTGGAGTGGTCCTCTTCCGAGAGGGTAAGGGAGAAGGCCGTCGACCT
>CAZLMR010000250.1:0-2141 GCA_964560575.1 uncultured Methanomassiliicoccales archaeon
GGTACTACAGAGAAGGTGAAGATATGCAGCAGTACAGAATCGGAATGGTCGCGGCGGAGTTCAACTTCGAGGTCACGTCGCTGATGATCGAGAGGGCCAAGGCGGAGGCCGAGTTCCTCGGTGTCGAGATCACGAGAACGATCCTCGTGCCCGGGGTCTTCGAGATCCCCATGGCGGTGAAGAAGATGCTGGAGTGCGACGACGTCGATGCCGTCATCACCCTCGGCGCCGTCATCACCGGCGAGACCAAACACGACGAGGTCGTGGTCGCCCAGTCCTCGAGGAAGATCATGGACCTCGGACTCGAGTACGGGAAGCCCGTCGGATTCGGCATCACCGGACCCGGTATGACCGAGCTCCAGGCGATGGATAGGATCGAGAAGGGCCGCGAGGTCGTCGACGCCGTCGTCAAGATGCTCAAGAGGCTCGACTTCTGATAAAAACAAGGGGCATCCGCCCCTATTTCATATACAAGACGCCTACATGTTGGGCGTCCGTCCGTTGCAGACGTTGTCCTTCAGGGTTCCGATGACGAAGGACAGCGGCAGTCCCGTGTCCATCGAGATCTTGACGCAGCCGTCTCCCGAGTTGTAGCGTCTGATCACATCCTCCTCGGTCTCGCTGTCCCCCGACCTGCGTGGATCGGTCCTCGACCTCAGGGAGCTGTCCATCCAGGAGCGAGTCTTGCATCTGGGGCATCTGAGCGGGACCTGTGCTGATCTCGAGAACCATGTGTGTCCGCATGCTATGCAGACGTTCGTCGTGGGTTTGCACTGCCAGTGGTACGTGCCGCAGTTGGGGCATCTCACAGGAGTCTCCGTGTGGCTTATCCATACATGGCCGCAACGGCCGCAAACCTTCTCCTTCGATTCCGAATCCATTAGGTTCACCGTATTGGACTAACCATCCATCAATAGAGCTGTTCTATATAGCGGTATTGTAGACCAAACTTAGTCCGAATCCGCTTTCAGGCAAAGCCTGTGGAATCATGATATTTCTAATTTTCTTTCTGTTTTCCATGGGATCGATAGCTTCCATCGGTCGCGAACAGCATGATAGTGTTATAGCAATATAATTTAACGCTGTTGAATCGGTATTTTGGAATGTATCTAAACTCCAGCGACATAGGGTAATAGACTGATGAGTTAAATCATAATCCGGTATTTCAGGGTCGTCCCTTTCAACCATCTATATATAAATGATTTATTGCTATAAAACAATAAGGAAAGGGTTTAGGTGGGTCGTTTCCGATGGATGTCGGGGAACGGTCAGGCCGTGCGGCGCTTGATGAGGCGCTCCATCTTGTCGAAAGCCTCCTCGAGGATCTCGATCTGCGGCAGTGTGATCGTCCTGAAGTGTCCGGATCCGAACTCGGGGTCGAATCCCGATCCGTGCACGACGACAACTCCCTCCTCGGCGATGAGGTCCAGGACGAAGTCCTTGTCGGTCTTCCAGGGGGTGCCGTCGAGATCGATCTTGGGGAACATGTAGAACGCTCCCTTGGCCTTGCGGGTGCTTATGCGGTCGATCTCGTTGAGCCTCTTGTATGTGAACTCGGCCCTCCCCTTGAGCTTCCTGTTCAGGTCCACGATGTAGTCCTGTGGGCCCTGGAGAGATGCCCTGGCGGCCGCCTGGCACGGGACGTTGGCGCAGATCCTGGCCCTGAACTGCTTCATCATGCCCTCGCGGACCTCGTCCATGAGGCCGTACTTGTCCATGAAGTAGCAGTAGCCCATCCTCCATCCGGGCATAAGGTTGACCTTGGAGAACCCGTTGAATATGACCCTGGGGACGTCGTCGGGGAGCTCGGATGCCGAGAAGTAGTCGCCCTCCATGATGATCTTGTCGTAGATCTCGTCGGAGATGAGCGGGATGTCGTATTCGGCAGCTATGTCGCCGATCTCCCTGACCGTCTTCTCGCCGTACACGGCACCGGTGGGGTTGTTGGGGTTGATCATGACCAGGGCCTTGGTCCTGTTGGTGATCCTCTTGCGGATCATGTCGGTGTCGAGCCTCCAGTCCTCCTCCTCGATCTGCCTGTAGGAAACCGTCCTGCCCTCGTAGAAGTTGATGTACTGGGCGTAGGGGGGGTAGCCGGGACCCGGCACGAGGATCTCGTCCCCGGGCTCCACCATGGTGCC
>CAZLMR010000251.1:0-2128 GCA_964560575.1 uncultured Methanomassiliicoccales archaeon
AACCGCTCTGTGTATTCCGGTACGGAGGTCCGCAGGAGGATCGCCGCCGACGAGGAGTGGCGCTCGCTCGTGCCCAGCGCCGTGTCGGAGATCATAGACTCCATCGACGGCGTCGGCAGGATCAAAGACATCACGGGGGTGTCGCTCGGTGCACCCCTCCGAGGTCGACGGCCTGGTCTCTCTCCTGACAGAGAGGGGTGAGACGATGTGCTGCGCAGAATCATGCACCGGGGGGCTGATCGGGGCGAGCATCACCGACATACCCGGAGCCTCGGCGTGCTTCCTGGGAAGCGCAGTGACCTACAGCAACGAGGCGAAGCAGAGGTTGCTCGGTGTCAGGGAGGACACCCTCATCGCCCACGGGGCAGTGAGCGAGGACACCGCCAGGGAGATGGCGCTAGGTGCGGCCGGGCTGTTCGGTTCCGATTATTCAGTGGCCGTGACCGGGATAGCGGGGCCGGGAGGGGCCACCGAGACGAAACCGGTAGGACTTGTGTACATCGCGGTTTCGGACGGGTCAAGGGTCATCGTCGAGAGGAACGTCTTCGATGGGGACCGCCAGCAGGTCAGGGGGAGCACCGTCAGGGAGGCGTGTTCTCTTCTCACCGATTTCATCAGAGGGATACTATGAGCAGGTTCGAGAGGCAGCTCCCCGTATTCGGGGAGGAGGGACAGATGAGGATCATGAGCTCCAAGGTCGGCATCGCCGGATGCGGAGGTCTGGGGGTGAACGTGATCACGCAGCTCGCCGTCGCCGGCGTGTGCAGGTTCGTGCTGTGCGACCCGGACATCCCGGACGTGACGAACCTGAACCGCCAGTTCATCTACTACGCGGGCGACATGCGCCCCAAGTCGGTCATATCGGCGGAGTGGATCCTCGCCCTGAATCCGGCGGCGGAGGTCGAGGCGATCAGCGAACCGGTGACCGCGGAGAACGGGGACATGTTCTCGGGATGCGACGTCATCATCGACTGCCTGGACTCCTTCGAGGCCAGGATGGCCCTCAACGACCACTCCCAGAAGCTGGGGATCCCCCTGGTCCATGCGGGGATATCGGGATTCAACGGCCAGCTCTACGTGTCGGTACCGGGCAGGACCCCGTGTCTCAGATGCGTCCTCGGAACCGCGAGGGATCCGGAGGGTCCCGTGCCATCCGTCGGTGCCGCGGTCTCGGCCATGGCGGGGATGGAGGCCCTTGAGGCCCTGAGGGTCATCACGGGCATGGGCGCGGCGAGCGAGGGCGTCCTGACCACGGTGGACCTCGGCACGATGTCCTCGGAGAGGACGGAGCTCTCCAAGGATCCGGACTGCCCGTCCTGCCGTTCCTGAGGCAGGGTCAAGGTGGGGGTCTCACCCCCCACAACGTTATAACTTTTCTAGACCGTTCATACATCGTACATCCGGTCATCGACCGGTTCGCCGAGGGGTAGGATGAGCGGTAGACGTTTGGTAATGGATTCGGTGGATGGCGGCCCTGGCCGCAGGAGGATAATCCTGCAGGGCAACCTGGACTCGTCCACCGTGGAGGAGTTCGACGACAGGATATCACAGGAGGGCCACGCGTGGAAGGGCGACGACGTGGTCGTGGATCTGTGCGGCCTCGAGTACATCTCCAGTGCCGGGGTGAGGTCCCTGCTGCATCTGGAGAGGATCCTGGGGGAGGGATCCCTCAGAATAGAAGGGGCGAGGGGGATCGTCAGGGACGTCCTCGGGACCACGGGCATACTGGAGCCGGGGGTATGCGGGGACGACGGATCCGACGGGGACGTTCCGGACAGGACGGCCCTCGTGGAGGTCGCCGATCTGAGGGTCGTCGCCGATCCCGGACGGATACCGGAGATACTGGATTTCGTGGGGGACATGGCATCCAGCTACGGTCTCTCGCAGAATGATTCCCCGCATCTCAGACTGGCGATGGAGGAGATCCTCTCCAGCGTGTTCTCCTACGGATACGGGAACGACCGCGTGCACTCGGCCGACGTGGTCATCGCCGTGGGGGACGGGGTGATCAGGGTGTCCGTCAGGGACAAGGGTCTCCCGTACGACTACAAGACCCTGCTGGAGTCCAGGTCGGCGGACAGCGCCAACATACTCACCCACATGCGCCACGGCCCCCTCATGATGAACC
>CAZLMR010000252.1:0-2114 GCA_964560575.1 uncultured Methanomassiliicoccales archaeon
CTACGGACTGGCCTACATGGTCGGCATGAGCATCTACATGGGCTCCATGACCGGAACAATCACCGGATCCACCAGCGTCAGACTCGAGGACCTCGGGATGGCACTCGGAGCGGCCGACTGGGCCCTCGTAATGATCTCCATGTTCCTCGCGATCGTATGCGCCCTCGGCATCTGCATGATCCTCGGGGCCTTCGCCAAGAACTACAAGTCCGCCCAGACAATGACCATGCCCCTGAGCATCCTGGCCATGATCCCCATGTTCATCATCATGTTCACCGGATGGTACGGAGCGGGCGGAGCGATCCAGTTCATCACCTTCATCATACCGTTCTCCCACCCGATGATGGCGATGCAGGCGCTGATGTACGGGGACATGACCCTCGTCATCGGAGGCATAGTGTACATGGCCGCGTTCGCGGTAGTGTCCATCCTCATCACGGTGAGGCTCTACAACTCGGACATCCTCATCACGGGACTCGGACAGAACAAGTACGTCCAGAAGCTGACTGGAAAGAACTGACACAAACGGCGCGCAAGCGCCCCCTTCCCTTTTATCCAACCTGCACCTATCGTGCATCATGTTGAACCGCATCGCAGAGAAGCTCTCGCAGGGCAGGAAGGTCGTACTCGTCCATGGCAACGCCGATATGGATGCTCTCGGTTCGGCCTACGCGCTGTCCAGGGCGTTCCCGGATGCGGACATATACGCCCCCAACGGACTCGACCGCGTCGCCAGGATGGTCGCCGAGAAGATATCCGTCGATGTGCTCGAGGGATGCGACCTGAGCGCCTACGACCAGGTAGTCGTTGTCGACACCTCCTCCCCCGAACAGCTCGAGGGTGCCCCGGAGATCCCGAGAGATGCTGTGGTCATCGACCACCACAAGCCCACCGGCAAATGGGATGTGAACACGTTCTACTGCGACGACACCAGGACGTCCTGCTGCGAGATCATCAAGGAGTTGATCGATGCCGCCGGCATCACCATCACACGCGACATGGGACTGATGCTCCTCGGAGGCATGCTGACCGACAGCGGCCACTTCCAGTACGCCAGACCCGCCCTCCTCTCGGCGTTCTCCGACATCATGGTCGGATGCGGGATCGAGATGGACGAGGCGATGGAACTGACCCAGGCCCCGGTGAGCATGTCCGAGAAGATAGCCATGCTCAAGGCCATCGAGAGGACCAGGTTCGACCGCGTCGGCGAGATGATCGTCGCGATATCCTTCGGCGGGAGCTTCGAGGCCTCCTCGTGCAGAGCCATAATGGCCGCAGGGGCGGATGTCGTGTTCGTGGGATCCCAGAGGGACGAGAACTTCCGTCTCAGCGCCAGGGCGACCCAGGAGGCGGTCAGGAAGGGCATCCACCTGGGCGAGATCATGTCGGGCATAGGTCAGGAGACCATGTCCGATGGCGGCGGACACGGAGGGGCCGCAGGGCTCACCGGGATCGGTGATACCGAGGCCATGCTCAACATATGCATGAGCAGGACGATGGACGTGTTCCGCGAGATCAAACAGCGTGAGGCGGCCCAGCGCGACAGCGCCTGAGCCCGCCCCGATATAATAGAGATGGCCGGGGTCACCCCCGGCATTGGTTTCATCTGAGCTTCTTGACGGACTCGACGACCTTGATGATGGCGTCGTAGTTCTCCGGCTTTGCCGCGAAGTAGTCCCTGACGGGCTGAAGGGTCCTGTCCAGACCGTCGGTCACACCGGCCTTCAGGTCCACGGGCGACAGGGATCCGTTGAAGTACGCGTCCGCGAGCTCCTCGTACGACGCGTAATCCACAGGCCCTCCGTACTTCTCGGGCCTCTCGATGTGCATGGTGCCGTTCCTCGGGAAGAGGATGTACCTGCACAGCATGAGCACGGGGTTCTCGCCCTCGTGCTCCTTCTCCGGCGGGCAGTACGCCTTCTTCATCTTGGCGGCGATCTCATCCCTGGTGTCATGGATCTTGACGCTTCCGTTGGGATCGGACTTGGACATCTTGGACTCCACGGGATCCATCCTGTTCCCTCCCTTGAGACCGGGGAGCAGGGGCGTGTGGAGGGCGATGGGTTTCTTCCATCCGAGCTTGTCGGCGGCATCCCTGGCGAGCATGTGGGCCC
>CAZLMR010000253.1:0-2108 GCA_964560575.1 uncultured Methanomassiliicoccales archaeon
GTAACGATAAAAATGTTTACGAACGGGCACGCGCGGGCGCGAGAGCGTGATCCGGACGTCTGGCACATCGGTCCGGACAGGGAAGGAGGCGGAATGGGGGGCGCATGACGTCCCGGAGCCGGGACCGATATGGATGCGGTACGGTTCAGGGACGGTCCAAAAAACGTTAAAATAGTGTCCAGAATAGGGATGGTCGATGAAGGAGAAGAGATCGCCTTCCCAGCTAGAGGCGCTGTGGAAGGAGAGCGACATGTCCAACGGCCGCAAGGTGGACGCCATGGTCGTGATCCTGCGCACCAACGGGTGCTGCTGGGTCAGGCAGGGCGGGTGCACGATGTGCGGCTATCGCGAGGCCTCCCTGACGAACGTGTCGGAGGAGGATCTGCTGAGCCAGCTGGAGCAGGCGCTCTCCAGGTACAAGGGCGAGCCCTTCGTCAAGATATACACGTCGGGCAGCTTCCTCGACGACAACGAGGTTCCGCTGTCGGTCAGGAGGCGCTTCTTCGAGGCGTTCTCCGGATGCGAGCGCATCCTCTTCGAGAGCCGCCCCGAGTTCATCACCCCCGAGAGCCTGGCGGATGTGCCGGGCAACACGACGATCGCCCTGGGTCTGGAGAGCTCCGACCCGGATGTGCTGGCACGTTCGGTCCACAAGGGTTTCACCCCCGACGACATCCTGAGGGCCGGCACGCTGATCAAGCAGCGCGGCCTCATGGTGAGGACCTATCTGCTGCTGAAGCCGCCGTTCATGACGGAGGCCATGGCCATCGAGGACTCCGTCCGGTCGGCGAGGTTCGCAGCCCCGTTCTCGGACGAGATATCGGTCAACCCGCTGAACATCCAGAGGGGCACCTATGTGGAGCGCCTCTGGAAGAGGGGCGAGTTCAGGTCCCCGTGGATCTGGTCGCTCATAGAGGTATTCAAACGGCTGTCTGGCACTGTGGACTGCAGGCTCATGTCGTCCCCTTCGGGAGGAGGGGCGATGAGGGGTGTGCACAACTGCGGCGAATGCGACCGCAGGGCCCTCGACGCGGTCGAGAGGTTCAGTTTCACCCAGGACCCGAAGGACCTGGAGGTCGAGTGCGGGTGCAGGGACAGGTGGAGGGCGTACATGGAGTCAGAGGACATCCTCGGTTCCCCTGCCGACCTGGACCGCGACTTCGAAAACGATTTGATTCTAAGGATGTGAGATCGTGGAGTACGACATCAAGAGAGGCTGGTTCAAGAATATCGAGGGCGACCTGCTCGAGCAGATGATGGCGCAGGTCTTCGGGAACGTGAAGAAGGAGGGCGACCTGCTGGTGTCCTCCTACGGTGTCCTCGAGAGGATCGAGGTCAAGATCCTCGCCAAGGACAAGCTCGACATCGCGACCGTCAACAAGCAGGGCTGCGCGGTCGACGACGACGCCATCCTCGACAGCAAGAGGCGCCTCAACGAGTTCGCCGAGAAGGCCACCGGATTCGACGCCAAGGCCCGTATGAAGAGGGCCCAGAAGAAGGCCAAGGAAGGCACCCTCTGAGGCTCCTTCCGAAAACCCCTTCCCCATCCTTTCTTATTATAGGGGCGCGAAGGGCAGGTTTATATACGACCTACCGTTACAGCCCTTTTAGATTGGACATAATAGTGTCCGACCAGACGCATCGGGCAATGCGAACGCAACCCATGTCGGCCCCGCTTCCTTCGGGTTTCTGGGGGCTAATTCGGCGTCACGGTCGGAGATTAAGACGTTCGTCTGATAAAGCGCGAGGTTAGCGAAGAGACCCTCGCAGGTATGTGTAAAATATGCCGCAAAGGAGACGTCCTAAGAGAGGATCCAGGGCATTCGGCCCTAGGAAGAGAGCGCAGTCGCAGACACCCAGGCTCGACTCGTGGCCCGAGATCAGTGGAACCCCCAAGATCCAGGGCTTCGCCGGCTACAAGGCCGGAATGACCCACGCGTTCATCGTGGACAAGAGGGCCAAGAGCACGACCTCCGGAATGGAGATCCAGGTTCCTGTGACCGTCGTCGAAGTACCCCCCATGAAAATCGCCGCAGTTAGGTTCTATGAGAGCAGCATCGTCGGTCTGAAGACCGCCGGTGAGGTCTGGGCCAAAGACCTGGACCCCC
>CAZLMR010000254.1:0-2088 GCA_964560575.1 uncultured Methanomassiliicoccales archaeon
TACAGGGAGGACATCCGGAAGCACACGAGGAGCAGAAGGCTGGCATCGAAGGCGGAGGCGTGCTTCGACTCGATACCAAGGATGCTCGGCGCCGAGAACAAGAGGTTCAGGTTCAATGATGTGGCGAGGTCCGATGCTCCGAATGGTGGGGACAGGTCATACAACGACGGATACTCCCAATACGAGGATGCTCTGGACTGGCTGTCCATGGCCAACATGGTGCTCGTGTGCCACAGGGTCTCCGAGATGCATATGCCGCTCCAGGAGCGCATCAAGGACAGCATGTTCAAGATGTACATGCTGGACACGGGGCTTCTGATACATCTGTATGGGCCGGAATTGGTTGGCGAGATCATCAACGGTAATCTTGAAGTCAACCACGGGGCGATAACGGAGAGCGCCGTGGCGGAGGCTCTGGCACTCCAGGGTCGCAGGCTCTATTTCTATCGCAATCCGTCCAAACGCATGGAGGTGGATTTCGTCACTGCCGTGGACGGGAGCGTGTGTGCTGTGGATGTCAAGTCCGGTAGCAACAGGACATGTTCGTCCCTGAACAAGGCCGTCCTCGATATGGGTCTCGGAGGGATCTTGTTCGAGACCCGCAACTGCTTCGTCGATGACAAGGGCGTGAGACACTATCCGCTGTTCGCGGCCTCCTTCTTCGATTCGATTGACCACAGGATGGAGCCGACCTTCGAATTCGATGATGTAGACAGGCTCCGGGAGCTCAACGGATGATTTCGGGGTCACTCCAGGTCCAGCAGGACGACGATGCCGAATTCTCCGCCGACATCCATATCGTACGTCGGACGCCCGCCCTCGTCGAGGCCGGGTTCGACGTCCTTCACGGATCCGATGAACGAGAGGCTCATCCAGCAGACATCGCCCGAGGGTCCGATGCCCCTGAACACATCCTTTCCCTCATCGTCGACGGTTATCGTCCATGTGTAATGGTCATCCGTCACCGCGATGGTGGCGTGGGTCGGGGTGATGCCCAGGACGGGTGTCATGCCGTTCACCTCGACCTCCGACCCGTCATCGTGGACGAGCATAACCCTCTCCTCGAAATCAGCGTGATGTGGCGCGTTCCACATAATCGACGATATGACCGGATACCACATCGCCCACAGCTGCATCGTCCCGGATTCGAACCCCAGGACTTCGCCCGGCAGGTACGTCACTCCTGTGCCGTCCTCTGATGTGTTCCATCCGGCGAATACGTATCCATCCCTCACGAGGTCGCATCCAGCCACCACGTTCGATCCGACCGTGAACGGCTCCTCGAGCGAGATGTTCGGGTCGTATACAACCCTGGCTCCATCATCATCGTTATCCAGCAACACCATCGCGGCGCAAGCGACCACGGCGACGATGACAATGGCCGCACCGATGTAGAGCGTCATCCTTCCCATGACCGATGGACCGGATTGTCCGATTATAAAGGCACCGCATCAGTGCGACAGCCTGAACTGCTCTATGTCCCTCGGGCCGAGGCTCCCGCGATACTCCGCCAGGGCGTCCTTCCTGAGGACCCTGGGGGTGTCGGTGAGCACGTACACCTTCGGGCTGGCGAAGCCGGCCAGGGACGGGTCGATGAGCAGCACGCCCTTCCTTCTGCCGGGCTCGCGGGTCACGGTCCACGCCGTCACGTAGTCGCCCTTCATCTCCTTGATCAGGACCATGGCGTTTTTATCCCCGGTGTTGAGGACGGCGTCGTTCAGCCTGAACACGTCTCCGATCCTCGGCTTGGAGTGCTTGGTCGGAGGCTTGAAGTAACCGAGCTCGTCCCTGACGGGCTGCTGGTACTGCTGGCTCATGCCCTTCGGCACGGGCTTCTGCGCGGGCTTGGACTGCGCCTCCACCCACTCCTTCGCCTTCACGTCGCCCTTGGCCGCCATGCGCCTGAGGGCCTCCGCGGACTCCGGCATCTTCGAGGACCTGATCAGCCACTTCCTGGCCTCGTCCGGGTCGGTCTGCAGCAGTGCCAGACCCAGCGCGTTCTGCGCCTTGACATCCTCGTACTCCGCTCTCTTCCTCAGCTGTGCCAGCGCCGCCTTGTTCCCGGACCTGGCCTTCTCCGCCGTCTGC
>CAZLMR010000255.1:0-2086 GCA_964560575.1 uncultured Methanomassiliicoccales archaeon
GACGGTGCCGGTCTCTGTCGGGCTGTCATCGTACCTGTCCACGGAGACGGTCACATTTACTGAGAGGATGTGCCCTGAGTCGGAGATGCCGGCAGGGAGAAGGTAATCCCCGGAAACCGAGGCGGTGATGTCCACATGGTCGGAATCGGAGGACCCGGATGCGGTGACGCGGAGATACTGGTCCGATTCGTTGTACAGGAATAGTGTGAAGGACTGGCTTCCGCCGTTGCCCACGGTCACGTCGACCCTGTCCGAAGATGGGTCCGGGAGCGTGAGGCTGATGTCCTCGGATGTGGCGGCGTCCAATCCGTCGGCGCACAGCGGCGCCGCGACCAGGAACGCGACAACAACGAGGGCGATGATTGCCATGTTGCGCGAATTCATGGTTTGAGCACGTTCAGTGGTATAATTAATCTACCGTCTGATGGAATCGTATTGCGGAAGCAAATGCGCTGCCGCAGGTATCGAAGGGTCGCCGCTGCTCACTACAAGTTTGAAGCCTGTGACAGAAGGATAGCCGTCTTCACGGGCGCGCATATTTCTATAAAAACAGTCATCGCGACCGCATGCATCAGGAAAGGATTCTGGCGATCCATGACATTTCCTGCGTCGGCAGGTGCTCCCTTACCGTCGCTCTTCCGATCATCTCATCCGTTGGCATCGAATGCTCCGGACTCCCCACGGCCGTGCTGTCCACCCATACCGGGGGCTTCACCGGATTCACGTACCGCGACCTCACAGAGGACATGGTCCCCATCGACGACCACTGGCAGACGCTCGACATCAGGTTCGACGCGTTCTACACCGGGTTCCTCGGATCATTCGAGCAGATCGACATCGTGAAGAAGCTGTTCAGGGACCTGTCCCATGAGGGCACCACCATCTACGTCGACCCAGTGATGGCCGACGGAGGGAAGCTGTACCCCATATTCGGCCCCGATTTCCCCGCAGGTATGCGCCAGCTCTGCGAGATGGCGGACGTCATCATGCCCAACCTCACCGAGCTCAGCTTCATGCTAGGCATCGAGTACCGCGAGGGACCCTACACCCGCGAGTACATATCCGAGGTCCTTGAGAGGGCGAAGGAGTTCGGGGTGAAGCAAATCGTGCTCACAGGCATCAGCTACGAGAAGGGCAAGGTCGGCGCGGTCTACATGGACTACGTCACCGGCGAGACGGGCGAGGTCATGCGCTCGGAGATCCCCGGATACTATCACGGGACCGGAGACGTGTTCAGCTCCGCGTTCGTTGGAGCCAAGGAATCTGGGCTGACCCTCGGAGACGCCGTCAGGGCGGCAGTGAACTTCACCGTCGGAAGCATCATGAGGACCTACGACGCCAAGGTGGACATCAGGTACGGTGTGAACTTCGAGGCTGGGCTCAGGGACTATATAGCCGAGGTCGACGCCGGCAGGAGAGGACCGTCCCTCATCCCGGCCACCACCGACTCGGACTTCAGGACCATCGCACAGGTCGCCACGACCATCTGGAGGGAGGCCTTCAAGGGCATCGTACCAGATGACCAGGTCGAGTACATGCTCGGCAAATTCCAGAGCTACGATGCCATCAGGGAGTACGTGCTGGAGAAGGGCTACACCTACCTCATGATCAGGGAAGGCTCCAGGGTCGTGGGCTACGCCGCATACGTTCCCGAAGGGGACAGACTGTTCCTCTCCAAGATTTACATTCTCAAGGAGTTCAGGCACCAGGGCAGGACGACCGCCGTCTTCGAGCATCTGAGAGAGGTCGCCAGGGCGCTCGGGCTCAGCGCCGTGTATCTGACCGTCAACAGGGACAACGCCGGTTCCATCGAGGTCTACAAGCACGAGGGATTCGAGATCATCGATTCCCAGGACAACCCCATCGGCGACGGGTTCTACATGTACGACTTCATCATGGAGATGAGGGTCTAAGCGGACATGTTCATACCGACCACCCCTGAGGAGGTCCGTTCGCGCGGATGGGATGGGCTCGACATCATCCTGGTGTCGGGCGACACCTACACGGACAACTCCTACAACGGCACGGCGCTGATAGGCCACTGGCTGATGGACCACGGACTGAGGGTCGGGATGATGGCCCAACC
>CAZLMR010000256.1:0-2058 GCA_964560575.1 uncultured Methanomassiliicoccales archaeon
GCTCCGTCGGTGGTGATGAACCCTGCCCCGGACGCGGCCGAACCAGTGTTCCTGTCCTCGGTGTATGCGATGTTGGCGGAACTGTAGATGCGGTACTCCTGATTGGTGACATCCACGTACACGGTGTAGCTGCTGCCGTCGAAGACGAACGTGTGCTGAGTGTGCACGTTCCCGCAGTACTCCAGGGTGCCTGTGTACACGGCAGTCTCGCCTGTCAGCGGGTCCGAGCATGTGACCGTAACCGTATGCACGCCGATCACGGGGTTGGGCCATGTCAGAGTGCCGGTGTCGTTGGTGACCGTCTGGTTCTCGTTCAGGAACTCGTTCCTGAGGACCCAGGAGAACGATCCGTACGAGTCCCTTATGTCATCGGAGAGGCGTATGACGAGATATCCATTGGAATTCATGGATGCGGTCATGTCCCCGTCCTTCAGGCACCCGTATACCTCGATGTATTCGGTGTCGGACAGGATGATCGCGCTGGACGACGGCCCGCCTGTGTCCCCGCCATCGTCATCACCGATGTCCAAAGCTAGAAGAACGGCGAGGACCGCGACTATGACCACGGTGAGGACCGCGGCGGACGCCAGATGCCTGAAGCGCCTGTCATCTTGGACGTCCATCAGGATGAATCTCAGCTTGCGCTTGCTCCTGACGGAGATGTTCTGTCCGCAGTGAGGGCAGAAGAGGACGTCCTCTTCCACCTTCTCACCGCAGTTGGGGCATCTCATGTTATCCCGCTGGATCAGTAGATGCCGACATGCCTGTACTTGATCACGACATCCTCGGACTGCACGTCGAACGTTATCGTGCGGTCCATGGGTTCCATGGAGAGGCTGGTCTCCGCTCCGCCCAGGGTGACGAGGCTGATGCTCACGGGCCCGTTGGTGCTCACGAACTTCAGGGAGACGGTGGAGTCCTCTATGACCCTGATGACGTTGGTGACGAACCATCCGTCCGCCTCGTAGTTGCCCTCGAGGTGCACGTCCACGTAGTTCCTCGGAAGCTCGGCGGATGTCATGCCGACGACCTCGGAGGCCTTGCCAATGATCCTGTCGAACAGGAACGTGTCCGAACCGGTGTCGATGTACTCGCCATCGGCGGCGGTGACGGACACCATGGTCCCGGGTGTGACCCAGAGTCCGCCGACGAGTTCGATGTACTCCTCTGCGGGGATGTATCCGTCGAAGTCGTAGGCGTATGACTCCGAGACGGCGGATCCGAAGCAGTACAGCGAGTAGGTCAGGTCGGAACCCTCGGGGATCTCCAGGAGGGTGATGGGCTGGAAGGTGATGTCCTGGTCCACGGTGATGGTGAATGTCCCGTTCTCGCTGTCGGAGAGGTACCCGTCTATCGGATACGCAACGCCGTTCTCCACTATGCCTATGTTCGAGGTGTCGCCGACGAACTCGACGGTGAATTTCACGGTCTCGTCGGGGTCGACGGTCATGGGCATCTGGATCTCGACGTCGTTCTCGTCGTAGAACAGGACGCCGTCGCATCCGGGTGCGAGGTTGACGGACATCTGGTCGGCATCGGTCCCGTTGTCACCGGCGCCGCCGAGTCCGAACACGAGTATGGCCGCGAAGAATGCGACCATGACCATTCCAGTGATGTACCTGACGGTCTTGATGGGTCTGCCGCTCTCCTTGGCGCTGCGGTTGAGAAGAGCTGTCTTCACGGACGAGGTCCTCTTCTTCTTCGACCTCGTCGGTTCCGCATCGGCGAGCCCCTCGACGGAGATGCCCTCCAGCGGGGTCATGCTGAGCGCGGGATAGATCTCCTTGAAGGAGACCTTCCTGTCCTCGGGGGTGTCCTCGGACACCCTGACGAAGATACCGTTGCTCGCCATCTCCAGACCCTGATGGGCCATTCCCTTGACGAACGTCATGGCAGGCGACATCTCCGATTCGGGGTCGTCGCTGGTGATGCCGATGGTCAGGGGGTAGACGGAGACGACGTTCAGGGACAGTCCGATCGCCTTCGCGATGTCGGACATCTTCCCGAAGAACACGTCGAAGTTGCGCGGGCCGTCGTTCCCGGCGACCCTCATGAACT
>CAZLMR010000257.1:0-2047 GCA_964560575.1 uncultured Methanomassiliicoccales archaeon
CTCCCTTCCGCCGGGGATCTGCTTCTCGGCGATGGCGATTCCGATCTCCATGGTCTTGGCGGCCATCATGATCTCGGGCAGGTAGTACACATGCTCTGCGTACAGCTTTGCGACGATCTCCATTCCGGCGACGAGTCCGTTGTTGATGACCTCGAGGGGGTCTTTCTCTTTGATAGCCTCGGATACGACGGGTCCAACGGTCTTGAACCTCATGTACATGACTTCCTCAGCGACCTTGTGGAAAACAGGGTCGGCGGGGAGCAGCTTCTCAGCCATCTCCTGGGGAGTCATCTCGACCTGAAGGTCGATGTCGTAGCGCTTCAGTACTTTGCTGAAATCAGCACCTTCGCAACTAAGCATTCTATCTCCTCTGCAAAGGACCTTTCGGCCCCTCACAACCGATGAAAAGTGGAAATCCTATTTAGTCAATTTCATGGATGATACATACATCCATACTGAATTTTGATTTTATATTTAAATGGACAGAATTTCTTAATTATTATAACCGTTTTTTATCCATCAATATATTAATTTTTCTATATTATGTATTATCATATATCCAATAACATCCATCATAGAATAGGCCGATTTGGCCTGGATTTGAGGAACTGATATAAAACATGGATGGGGAACCCGTCCAGAAGATTGGGATCGGAAGCGAGTGTGAAATGTCAACGATGGATGGACAGTCCAACTCGACATGAATCAAAAAAAGATGGCGGGCCGAAGCCCGCCTAAAAAGTTTACTTAAGATTCACTCAGCTTCAGAGGCCGTAGTTCTTCTTGTCGTACAGAGGCACGAGCTCGGAGTACTTCTTGTCGCAGTACTCGAAGAACTTGTCCTCGTCGTCGGGGAGAGCCTCGAGGTCCTTGATGATGACGTCGAGAACCTCCAGCTGCTTGTTGGTCAGCTGGATCTCCTTGCCCTCGTAGCCGCCCTTGATGATCTTGGCAGCGGTGAGTCCGGCAGCCTTGGCCCTGAGGTAGATGTTGTCACCGTTCTCAGCGATGGCCTGTCCGATCTTGTAGGCGTTGTCGTAGGCGAGGATGTATCCCTCGGGTCCACGGGCCCTGTCAGAGATCATGTAGAGGTCCCTGAGGGTCTTCTCCTGGCCGCACTGGATGGCGGTGTTCATGAGGGAAACCTCGTATCCGAGGGATCCGAGCCAGCACTGGACGGAGGATCCTCCGAACTCGGGGTGGTACTCGACGGACTCGTTGGACCACAGGTCGCAGCACTGGGCGATCAGGTTACCCTGGAGATCGCAGTGAGCGCACTGGCAGTTCTTACCCTCCTGGGCGGTGGGCTTTCCGGCGATGGCCTTCACGATGGGTCCCTCGTATCCGCAGTCCTTGTCAGGTCCAGAGGCGCCGCACTCCCAAGCAACGAGAGTCCTGGCAGCGGAGATGGCCCTGGTGACAGCGGAGAAGGTCCTCTGAACATCGTTGTCGAGGTATCCGCCAGCCATGAACATGGAGGTGTTGGCTCCGGAGCAGTTGGTGTCTCCTCCAGCGACGACCTTGTTCTTCTTGGCGATGTCGACGAACTGGGACCAGACGTACTCCATGTCGATGGAGCCGAGGTATCCGACACCGAACAGGAAAGCGGTAATGTCTCCGTTGGTGACAGCGTAGTCAGCCAGCTCTTTTCCACCGAGGGTCTCACAGGACAGGACATCGGCACCGTTCTCGCAAGCGATCTCGGCGCACTGGAACAGAGCCTCGGGGTAGGCGTGCTTGCCACCCATGCCGGGCCTGTATCCCTCTTCAGCCTCACGCTGGTCGGGGATGGTCTGCCTGACGGCGCAGTTGATTCCGTACTCCTCGTGGAACTTCTCGCAGATAGCCTTCTGGCCCTCGACGACGGGGGTGGCCATCTTGGGGTTACCCATCTGGGAAACCCACTCGGTCTCCAGCTGGACGTCGGGGAATCCGACGGTGACGGCCCTGTTCAGGACGTCCTTGGAGATGTAGTCGACGTACTCTTTCCTGAGGGACTCGGGGTCCTTCTCTTTTCCAGGCCTGGGGGCGTAGTTCAGCTCGGGGA
>CAZLMR010000258.1:0-2045 GCA_964560575.1 uncultured Methanomassiliicoccales archaeon
AGTGGTGCATCAAGACGGTCAACGTGTTTTGAGTCCTGATCAAGATCCTGTCCCCTGTGTCCTGGCTGTTCACAAAGCTCACCAAGGCCATCGGCGAGACCGCCGACGAGGCCATGAGCGACGAGGAGCTGGAGGTCCTCATCGACGAGTGCGAGGAGGGCGGATCGCTGGACACCGATGCCAGCGAGCTCATCAAGTCCGCCATCAGGTTCGACGACATCGAGGTCGGCGAACTCTGCGTCCCCAGGATGGACGTCACCGCCGTACCCAGGGATGCCACTGCCAAGGAGCTCTCGGATGTCCTCGCGGAATCCGGGTTCTCCAGGGTCCCCGTGTACAACGGGACCATCGACGACATCGTCGGTGTGGTGTACTCCAAGGACTACTTCACCAGGGCCCACAAGGGGCTGCCCTGCGAGGTGAAGGACATCATGAAGCCCGTGAAGTACGTGCCCGAGAGCATGACCGCCTCGGACCTGCTGAACGACTTCCAGAGGACCAAGGTCCACATGGCCGTCGTCCTCGACTCATACGGAGGCACCATCGGCATCATCACGCTGGAGGACGTCCTGGAGGCCCTGGTCGGGGAGATCTGGGACGAGAGCGACGAGGTCCATGAGGACATCACGGTCAACGTGGACGGGTCCCTCACCGTCAAGGGCTCCACCAGCGTATACGACGTCATGGACGCCCTCGGAAGGGACTTCGACCTTCAGGGATACGACGAGCACACCATCAACGGCCTGGTCATGCACATCCTCGGACGCACCCCCGTTGGTGGAGACGAGGTCACCACCGACGACGTGTCGATCAAGGTCATCAGCATGGACAGACGCAGGGCCAAGGAGTGCAGGGTCATCGACCACCGCGCCCCTCCCGCCTGACATCCAAATCACTTACCGGCCTCCGGGCCGGTTTTTCTCCTACCTGCCCTCAGATCCGGCATGCGCATCGTCTCCGTTCCGTCTAAATAAAAAAATTTTAACCGAACGACAGGATGCCCGTGCGAGGTATCGACATGAGAGGGACCAAAGCGCTCCTGAATATGCTTGAGAACAAAGGCGTCGACACCGTCTTCGGATATCCCGGAGGCAGTATCATATCCGTCTACGACGAACTCGTAGATTCGCCCATCAGGCATATCCTGGTAAGGCACGAGCAGTGCGCCGCCCACATGGCGGACGGCTACGCCCGCGCCAAGAACCAGCCAGGGGTGTGCATGGCCACGAGCGGACCCGGGGCCACGAACCTCGTCACCGGGATCGCCACGGCCTTCGCCGATTCGTCCCCGATGATCGCGCTGACCGGCCAGGTCGCCGCTGGGTCCCTGGGACAGGGCGCCTTCCAGGAGGTGGACGCCTACAGCCTCCTGATGCCGATCACCAAGCACAGCTACAGGGTCCTGGACGTCAACAGGCTCCCCCATGCGGTCAGCGAGGCGTGGGAGATATGCCAAATGGGGCGGAAGGGGCCGGTCCACATCGACCTGCCCATCGACCAGATGAACGCCGACATAGACGAGTCCCTCCTGAACGGGAGATTCGGTGTCAAACCGCTGACCGAGGACCTGTCAGGACTGCACGAGGCGGTCCAGTGGATCCGGGAGTCGAAGCGCCCGCTGATCCTCGTCGGGGGAGGAGCCATCGACGCATCGAAGGAGGTCATGGAACTGGCCAGGATGATGAGGGCCCCCGTGGTCAACACCCTGATGGGCATGGGGATCGTCCCGTCCTCGTACGAACTCAACCTCGGACCCCTTGGCCTGCACGGGAGACTGTCCGCTCTGGAGATGTCGACCGAGGCCGACCTGATCATCTCCGTCGGCAGCAGGTTCTCCGACAGGACGTACAGCCCGCACGACCGCATGAGGAACCCCCTCGGCAGGGTCATCCACATCGACATAGACTCCACCGAGTTCGGCAAGCACAGGCACCAGTGCGTGAACCTCCAGGCGGATGCGAGAAAGGCGCTCAGATCCCTGATCTGCGCCATCGGCACGACGCCCATGAGCTGGCCAGACTGGACCGAGCACGCGCTACAGGTCA
>CAZLMR010000259.1:0-2043 GCA_964560575.1 uncultured Methanomassiliicoccales archaeon
CGTCGGTGTACTTCTGGGAGATCTTCGAGACGTGGATGGTGGCGTAGGTCTCGCCTCCCAGGGTCCTCTCCGAGCCGTCCTTGGCGACGACGTCCGCGGTGGCCATGGTGTTCCTTATGTCGGCCACGACGGCGTAGACGATGTCCCCCTCCTTGAGTATGTTGGGCGGATTGGGGGAGACGACCCTGACGATGCACTCCTCGTCGTCGAAATCGAGGGTGCCGACCTGTGCGGCGTAGACGGTGCCCTCGTCGGAGAATGTCCCCTCCCCTCCCATGTACTCCTCCTCGATCGCAATCTCGTCTCCGGGAAAAACCAGTTCTGAACTCATTGTGAATCACCTTATGTTGACGACCGCGACGTCAACGCTCACTTTCTCCTTCTTATGGAATGAAAACGTATGCGGGATTTCGTACTTATAGATTTTACGCCACGTCACCGACCGTCCGCGGTCGTTGCAGAAGCCCTCCACGAAGTCCAGCGTCTCGGCCATGTGGATGGAGTACACGCACTCCGAAAGGGCCATCGCCTTCTCCAGGAACGCGCGGTCCGCGTTGCGGTTCTGGCATCCGAACGGGGGGTTCATGAACACCGTGTCGGCGCCCTCGTCCACGTCCCTTATGTCCGACCTGCGGAACGTCACTTCCGCCCCGAAGGCCTCCGCGTTCTCCCCGGCAACCTTCAGAGCGCTCTCCGACACGTCGTATCCGACGATCATGCCCGCCCCCAGCATCCAGGCTCCGATGGAGAACATCCCGGTCCCGCATCCCAGGTCCAGGATCTTCATCCCCGCGATGTCGCCGTTGGAGTAGGCGGTGAACAGGATGTCGGACGCGATCACCGCCGGCGTCATGTACTGCTCCAGCGCCGGATCCGGGTCCTCGAACCCCCTCACCGACTGGAGCCTCATCTCAAGGTCCCTCTTCCTCATCGGACGGGAACATGGGGGATAGGTTTATATCCGATTCGCGCCCGTGTACATCTGGGATGCACAGGGATGGAGACATGTTCCATCCAACAATCGGTTTTCGAGCGTCTGGCTCATTGCTTCAGGGGACCCTATTGTTCATTTTTTCAACGTCATGTCTAAACTATTAAATACGATGCAGAGCTAAGGGATACTCAGAAGTGCCTACTGGGTTCAGATGTCGAAAGTAGGCGCGTTCGACCCTTAGAAACCCCTTACCGGGGGCCGACCTTACGGCCCCCGGGACCTTCCCATTGTTTCCAAGAAGGCAGCGTTCGCGCTCCAGTTTTCAGATGGCATGGAACGGGGCGGTACGATTTCCGTCACGTCGATGACGCTTTTCGTAGGGCCGCGATGACATGTTTATCTATGGGTACCCGATTCGAATCACGCATACATGGATATGCGCCTCGATTCTGAGGGGGTATTCCACTGTCAAAGATCAGCAGAGCAATCATCAGTGTCTCGGACAAGAGTGGCGTGGTCGACTTTTCCAAAGAGCTCGCCGCCATGGGCGTGGAGATTATCTCCACCGGCGGGACTTACAAGCTTCTGAAAGAGAACGGCATCGCCGTGAAGGAGGTCGAGGAGGTCACCGGCTTCCCGGAGATGCTCGACGGACGCGTCAAGACCCTCCATCCCATGATCCACGCGGGCATCCTGGCCCGCAGGGACCTGAAGGAGCACATGGACGCCATCGCCGCCAAGGGCATCAAGCCGATCGACATGGTGGTCGTCAACCTGTACCCCTTCAAGCAGACCGTCCTCAAGGACGGGGTCACCTTCGACGAGATCGTCGAGAACATCGACATCGGCGGCCCGAGCATGATCCGCGCCGCCGCGAAGAACTACAAGTCCGTGGCGGTCGTCACCGAGCCCTCCCAGTACGCCGAGGTCATCGCCGAGATGAAGGAGAAGGGGGAGGTCTCCGAGGAGCTCCACGGGAAGCTCATGGCCGAGGCCTTCGTCAACACCGCCAACTACGACAGCATGATCGCCTCGCAGATGTACAAGAGGTTCTGCGAAGGGTTCCCCGCATCGTTCCCCATACCCCTGGAGAAGGTCGAGGACCTCAG
>CAZLMR010000260.1:0-2032 GCA_964560575.1 uncultured Methanomassiliicoccales archaeon
GACCCGGACGAGCACGTGCTCCCGATGATCCCGGCGGACCCCAAGGATTTCATCGTCATGGGCCGCTGCGGATTCCGCATCTGAGATCGACGGGGCCATTCGGCCCCCATCTCGCCTCGGACCCGCCCATCACGACCCATGGGTTCACACCCTGTTTCGAGCCTTCCGAAAACGGGCCTCGACAATCTTTATAATCATCCCCCCATCGTGGAAACATGGACCCAGAAGATGCCGTTCTCGCGAAGATAACGCCCTCGCCCGAGACCGTCGCCTCCATCCGTGAGCGTGCCGACCGTCTCAAGGGGATCGTGGAGGAGTACATCGCATCGCACGGCATCGAGATAGAGGCCAGGTTCGCAGGATCGTTCTCCAAGGGCACGTTCCTCTCCAATCCGGACCTTGACCTGTTCCTGATGTTCCCCGACACCGTGTCCGAGGAGGACATGAAGAGGGTCGGACTGCAGGCAGGCGAGGACATACTCCATGGGGAGCGCATGTTCTCCGACCACCCGTACACCCGCGGGGTGTTCGAGGGGCTGGATGTCGATATGGTCCCGTGCTTCCACATAGACAGCACAGAGCATCTCAGGAGCGCGGTGGACCGCACCCCGTTCCACACCGAGTTCGTGAACTCCCGCCTTGACGATGCCGGACGGGGACAGGTCCGTCTGCTGAAGAAGTTCATGAAGGGGATCGGCGCATACGGGGCCGAGCAGGATTCCAGGGGATTCTCCGGATACCTGTGCGAGCTCCTTGTGATTAGGTTCGGAAGCTTCAGGGCCGTGCTGGAGGCCGCCAAGCACTGGAGGAACAGCACGACCATATCCGTGAAGGGATCCGGACCGGAGATCGCGTCTCCTCTGGTGGTGTACGACCCCGTCGACCCCAAGAGGAACGTGGCCTCCGCCGTGCATATCGACACGCTCGCACTGTTCATCGTCGCCGCGAATGCGTATCTCGCCGATCCGAGGGAGGAGTTCTTCTTCCCGCACGAGAGGATGCCGGCGAGCAGGGATGCCCTCCTGAAGACGGTCGCGGCACATGGCAGCAGACTGGTCTCCGTGAGGTTCGACAGACCTGACGCCATCGAGGACAACCTGCACTCCCAGCTGTGGAAGACGCAGATCGCCTTCGCGAAGAAGCTGGACGACTTCGGATTCGGGATGCTCAGGGCCGTGCACGAGATGACCGCCGACAGCATGACGGTCGTTTTCGAAATGGAGCGGGACGCGCTCCCGGAACCGTTCAAGCACGAGGGGCCGCCCGTCTGGGTCAACTCGGAGTCGTTCCTCTCCAAATGGAGAGGCAACCCATACGGCGACCCCTTCATAGAGGAGGGAAGATGGATGGTCGTCTCGGAGAGACAGTACACAACCGCCTCTGGGATGCTGGAGCGGGAGGCCCCTATGGCCGGTATCGGGAAGGAGTTGGATCTGGGATCCATGGAGGTCCTGGATCATGACGGGACGCTCGATTCGATCGACCCCCTGCTTCTCACGAGGCTTCTGGACCCCAGGATGCCCTGGGAGATCTGACCCGGGGTCCGAAATCCATTTTAACGACCGCCCGATACACGTATCCAGTGGGCCTGTGGGTTAGCTTGGTATACTTGCGGCTTTGGGAGCCGTTGACCCCGGTTCAAATCCGGGCTGGCCCACCATCTTCCAGATTCTTCCATGCATTCCATCGGACATCCTGACGTTCATACCGGATGACCTCCCTGTTGATCCCGTCGAATCCCGAGAGACTTCGGTCATGCTGGCACATGTCGCACGACAGGGGTTTTCAGTGGTCCCCTGCGATGTGCCAGATGCATGAAACCCTCGGACCTCTTTCGGTCAACCCCCTCTGCAACGCTCATAAGCTCCGCCGGAGAATCGTTCCCCCATGGGCACATCGGAATCCGACATCATCGAGACCATGAGGGGAGCCGTCCATGAGCTCGACCTTGCACTGGGCGCGAGAGCATCGGCGATGGTGATCTCCGGTTCGGCCACGCCACCTCGCAGAGGCGTGAGGACCCAGGAGAGCC
>CAZLMR010000261.1:0-1997 GCA_964560575.1 uncultured Methanomassiliicoccales archaeon
AGGTCAGGGATCGGCAACGTCAATAACTGATACCCAACGTTCCCGAGTTAGAGTTCATATTGTACATAATCATGTCCAAAATCTAATACATTTTCAAATGAATGATTTTAGGTATGCCATAATTATATAGTACGATCAAGTTCAGGTGTTCATGCGCGTCACGACCAACGGCATCTCCATCTACTACGAGGTCCGCGGGAAGAAGGGCCCCGCACTGATCATGCTCCACGGCAACGGGGAGGACCACACCATCTTCGACCGCGCGGTGGACTACCTGGAGCAGGCCTTCACTGTGTATCTTGTGGACACCCGCGGCCACGGGGAGAGCTCCCCGGTGAGGGAGTACCACTACCAGGACATGGTGGACGACCTATCGGAGTTCATCAGGAAGCTGAAGCTGGAGAGGCCGGCGGTCTGCGGGTTCAGCGACGGTGCCATCGTCGGGCTGATGTTCGCTTCCCAGAACCCCGGTGTCCTGTCGCATCTCATCGCCTGCGGCGCCAACACCAGTCCGGAGACGCTGGGAGGGTTCAGGATGGCCCTGGACAGGATGGGTGACCCGGAGAGGAAGGACCCCAAGGTTCGTCTGATGCTTACGGAGCCCCATATCACCGCCGAGGACCTGGCCAGGATCGACGTCCCTGTCACGGTGGTGGCCGGGAGCAGGGACTGCGTGAAGAAGAGCGACACCGAGTTCATCGCCGGTTCCATCCCCGGGGCGGAGCTGGTGATCATGAAGCGGGCCGACCATTCCAGCTACATCGTGCACAGCACGAGGATCGTCGATGTGGTGTTCAGGGCGATGGGTGTGGACACGTCCTCGATCGTCTTCGTCGACCGTTTCTGACGCTTCTCTGAAGGTCAAGGGACAGCTGTCGGACCTCTGGTCCGGATGGAAGAAGTGACCCCCGGTCCCCCGGGGGAAGGTGCCGGTCGCATCCGGCATTGGTCTCAGTCGGCTACCAGGATGATGCTGCAGTCGCTGAGGGTGAACTCGGAGCGGTAGTCCTCCCAGACCTCCCCGTCGAACTCCACGTCGTGCATCTCCAACCAGGTGGTGAGGACGATGCCTGTGTTCGACTCGACGATGAACGTCCTGTCGCCCATGCTCACGCCCTCGGAGTCTACGTGGGGCATGACGTAGACGTCGCACTCCATGAGGCCCCACTGGGTGCTGACCACCTTGGTGCCGACGATGGTGGAGGCACCTATCTCGTCATCGGTCATGAGGAGTCCCGCGACGAACTCCTCCACGGTTGCGGGGTCCTCGCTGTCGGTTATGTTCAGGGTCCCGTCCTCGTTGACGGACTCCACCGTGACCGTGATGTCGTAATTCTCGGTGATGAAGTTGTCTCCGGAGGTGTAGTAGGAATGGGAGCCATGCGTGAACGTGCTGCCGGCCACCGGCTGTCCGAGTGCGATCTCTGCGAACTCCTGGTCCACGGGATCGAACACGGAGGTTCCGGTCATGACCACCCTTGCGGTGCTGCCGTCGGAACCCTCCAGCTCGGTCACGAGGGCAAGGCACGTGGCGGGCTCCACATAGTAGATGATCTGCGAGCTGAAGGAGGTCATGCCGTAGACATCGCAGTCGATCTCACCCAGGAACGTGTCCACGGTCTCGGATCCCAGGTACTCGACACCCCGGTCGTCGGGATCCACCACCATGAAGAGGTAGCTGTAGGGGGCTGTAATGGTCATCTCGTCGGAGATGCTGTACATGTAGCTGTCGATCCCCTCGACGCTCAGGACGGTGTACCTCATGGTTGAGTCCTCGCCCTCGTCGTAGTACTCGACCCAGTCGCCCTCGACCAGGTAGTCCCTGAGTTCCGGGTCGTCACCGGAGTCCATCAGGAACGTGCCGAAGCTTATGACGGCCACGACCACGGCCACGACGGCGATGATCGCCACTGATTTCGGATTCATGCTCCAGAATCGACATTCAATTTTAAAGAACGATGGGTCTGACCCCATCCAGTGGGGGTTTTTCGGTCGGA
>CAZLMR010000262.1:0-1979 GCA_964560575.1 uncultured Methanomassiliicoccales archaeon
GGACGCGGAAAGAAATCCGGACGTGGAGCCGGTATCATCGGCGGTCACGGTAAGGCCGGATACGGCAAGACCGGAAAGATCGGGATGCTGAAATACGAGCCCGACTACTACGGCCGCCACGGCTTCAAGAGACCCCAGTGCATGGTCGAGGCCAACCGCACGATCAATGTCGGGGAGCTCTCGGAGCAGATCGAGAGGTTCGTCTCGATGGGCTTCGCCACGAAGGAGGGTGACGCGTACAACGTCAACCTCACCGAGGCGGGCATCGACAAACTGCTGGGTACCGGCAACATCGAGGTCGCGGTCAACGTGACCGTCGCTGAGGTCTCCGAGAAGGCCCGCGAGAAGGTTGCCGAGGCCGGCGGTTCCATTGTCGAGTGAATGAAAAAAGGAGAGGTAGATAGGGATGGAAGATACACCAAGCCTGTTGTTCAAGATCAAGCCCTTGTCCGACAGGCTGCCCTCCGTCAAACGTCCTGAAGGGCACGTGCACTTCAGGACCAAGATGATGTGGGTAATAGTCATATTGGTCCTGTACTTCATCATGACCAATGTGTACCTATATGGCTTGGACCAGTCCGAATCCCTGGACTTGTTCGCACAATATAGGACCATCATGGCAGGAGCCTCGGGATCGCTGCTGCAGCTCGGTATCGGACCGATCGTCACAGCTTCGATCATCATGCAGCTCTTCGTCGGTGCTAAGATCATCAAACTAGACCTCTCCAAGCGTGAGGATAAGGCCTGCTATCAGTCTGTCCTCAAGCTGCTGGTCATCGTAATGATCGTCGTAGAGGCGATCCCCCAGGTCTTCGGCTACCTCGTGCCGTCCGCATCGGCCGAGAGCCTCCTGGGCAGTGGCGGTGCCAAACTGCTGCTGATAGTCCAGCTGTTCGCCGGTTCGTACATCATCTTCATGATGGACGAGGTGGTGTCCAAATGGGGTATCGGCAGCGGTATCTCCCTGTTCATCGCAGCAGGAGTGGCGCAGGCGCTGTTCACCGGAGCTCTGAACTGGAACCCGATAGACATGTCCGCGGACATGAGTTTGGAGAATCCACCTGGCGGAACGATACCAAGGGCTCTCTACTACATATTCACGCTATCCCCGTCCGAGATGGCGGACGGCGGCTACGAGTCGCTGTTCCTAGGTCAACCGAACCCGATGATCGCATTGGTCGGTACCTTCGTCATCTTCCTGGTGGTGGCGTATCTCGAATCCACGAGGATCGAACTGCCCCTCTCCCACGGCAACGCCAGGGGAGCCAGGGGAAGGTACCCGATCAAGCTGATGTACGCGAGCAACATCCCCGTCATCCTGATGTCCTCTCTGCTGGCCATCGTGAGCATGGTGACCCTGCTCCTGTACAGCAACGACACCCTCAGCGGAATCCCGCTGATCGGAGGCAACAGCGCCATCGGATACTTCGAGGAAGGATCGACTACCGCCGCAGGTGGTCTGGCGTGGTATCTGTCCGCGCCGCAGGGACTCACCGACTGGCTGATGCCGATCCTCGATCCCACACAGTACGGTAACGGACACAACGCGATACAGAACATCGCCCACGTGGCCATCTACTTCACGGTGATGGTCATGGGTTCGATCATGTTCGCGAAGTTCTGGGTTGAGACAACCAACCTGGGGCCGGAGTCCGTCGCCAACCAGATCCAGAGGAGTGGAATGCAGATCCCCGGATTCCGTCGCGATCCGCGTGTCCTGAAGCGTGTGCTCGAAAGGTATATCCCCACAATCACCATCCTATCAGGTGCATTGGTCGGAGGCCTTGCGGCATTCGCGGACATGATCGGAACGACCGGAAACGCCAGCGGTACTGGAGTGCTGCTGACCGTCGGTATCCTGATCCACTTCTACGAGGCCATGGGCCGCGAGCAGATGATGGAGATGAACCCCGTAATGAGGGGATATTATCAAATTTATGAAAGAATTTGAATTTATTAATAAATTATCACTTTTTGCA
>CAZLMR010000263.1:0-1976 GCA_964560575.1 uncultured Methanomassiliicoccales archaeon
GTCCGGATGGGCGTAGCCCAGGGAGTTGACGGCGATCCCCGCGACCAGGTCGAGATACTCCCTGCCGTCGCTCCCGTAGAGGTAGCATCCGCTGCCGTGTGTGAACGACAGCGGTATGCGGCCGTAGTTCTGGAACAGATAGCGATCGCTCTTCGCTTTGACTTCTTCGAAATCCATGGATGTCACCTTGTTATGATGGTCCCGTGCGGGACGCCCTTCTTGATGTCCGTGATTATGCTCCTGGGGTCCTTGCCGTTGACCATCCTGACCGTGGTCACGCCCGCCAGGAGGGCCTTCCTGCATGCCTCGACCTTGGGGATCATGCCTCCGGAGATCGTGCCGTCGGCGATGAGGCCGTCGACCTCGTCGAGCGTGAGGGAGTCCACCTTGGAGCCCGAGTTGTTTATGTCCAGCATGATGCCGGGGACGTCGGTGATGGTTATCATCTCCCTGCACTCGACGCCGGCCGCGATCCCAGCGACCATGGTGTCGGCGTTGACGTTGAGCATCCTCCCGTCGGCGTCCTTGCCGATGGGATAGATGACGGGCGTGATGCCCTGCTCCAGCAGGTCGAACAGGCACTGCGGATCGGTGCCGGTCACCTCCCCGACGAGACCGAGGTCCACCTCGACCTCCTTCCCGTCCTCGACGACCTTCATCGGGGGCTTCCTCTCGCACACCGTGCAGAAGTAGCCCGGTATCCCGAGTGCCTGGACACCGGATTCCTGGAGGCATCCGACGATCTCACCGTTGAGCCTCCTGAGGACGATCTCTGCGACATCCAGCGAATCTGCATCGGTGACCCTGACCCCGCAGACCTTCCTGGGGGTCATGCCGCGCCTCTCCATCTCCTCGGAGATCTCCGGACCCCCGCCGTGGACCAGGATGATCCTGTCCCCGTCGTGGATCAGCTCGGCTATCTCCCTCGACAGACGGAGCATGTCGTCGCGGCCGCGGATCGCGTTGCCGCCGAACTTCAGAACGTAGAGGTTCTCCATCGGTGACACCTCATGTCGCGTACTCCGCGTTGATGCGGACGTAGTCGTATGTGAGGTCGCATCCCCATCCGGTGGCGGACTCGTCACCTATGCCGAGATCGACCATGATGGTCACCTCCTTGTTGTCCATGGCCATGCGGACGACCTCGACGGCGCGTTCGTCCTGGAAGATCGGGGCCCCCGAATCCAGGATGGGTACCTCCATGTCCCCGCCCTTGATCGTGAGACGGACGTCGTTGAGGTTGAACTTGCAGCCGCTGTTGCCGACCGCCATCATCAGACGGCCGTAGTTGGGGTCGGCTCCGAAGATGGCCGTCTTGACCAGAGGCGAATTGATGATGGACCTGACGACCTTGACCGCGTCGTCATGGGTCTCCGCACCGGTCACCTGGACCTCGATGAGCTTGCTGGCGCCCTCCCCGTCCATGGCGATGGTGCGTGCGATCTTGGTCATCACCAGACGGAGCGCGGCCTGGAACTCGGGGTCGTGGTCGGCGGGCTTGGAGTTGGACATCCCGTTGGCCATCATGATGCATGTGTCGTTGGTGGACTGGTCGCCGTCGACGGAGACCATGTTCATGGTGTCGTCAAGGATCGACTGCCACACCTCGCCGAAATCGGGGCCGAGGGTGGCGTCGGTGGTGATGAGCGTGAGGGTGGTCCCGTGGAGGACCTTCATGTGCGGGGCGATCATGCCGCTCCCCTTGGAGATTGCGGCGATGTACACCAGGGTGCCGTCACCGAGCCTCGTGCGCACGGCGCACTCCTTCTTGATGGTGTCCGTGGTCATGATGGCCTCGCAGATCCTCTTGTCTGACTCGCGGCCGGAATCTATCTCGCGTGCGGCACGAGAGATACCGTAGCGGATCTTGTGCATGTCCAGGAAGCGACCGATCAGTCCGGTGGACATCACGCCCACCTCCTTGGGGTCGATGTTCAGCTCTGCCGCCACCGCCTGCTTCATGGCGTACGCGTCCT
>CAZLMR010000264.1:0-1976 GCA_964560575.1 uncultured Methanomassiliicoccales archaeon
AAGTACATCGAGGTCAAGAGGATGGCCATCGAGGAGTCGATAAGGAAGGCCACACGCAGGGACGACCTGTTCGAGCTCCACGAGCTGGAGTCCAACCTGGTCTACTTCAAGACCAGTCTCAGCGTCAACAGCTCAGTGATAGGCAGGATCGGCAGGATGTCGTTCTTCATGTCCAGCCCCGAGGACCGTGATCTGATGGACGACGTCATAATCGAGACCAACCAGGCACTTGAGATGACGACCACATACAGCCAGATCATCAAGGGTACCAGGCAGCTGGTCGAGGCCGACCTCAACAACTCGCTGTCCACCATCATGAAGTTCCTGACATCGATCACGCTCATCATAGCCATCCCGACACTGGTCGCCAGCTTCTACGGGATGAACGTGGATCTGCCAGGTGGGGATTACCCTTATACGTACCTCGTGTTACTGGGGGTCATGGCAGCCATATGCATCATCGCGATCTGGCGTCTGCAGAAGCGTGGCATGTGGCGTTGACGGAGTGATAGTATGTCGATAGAGAAGATTGCAGAGGCGATACGCAGCTACCCTGGAGTGACCAGGAAGCACGCCATCCACAAGATCGTGGATCTCCTTCCCACGCAGGCATTCCCGCAGGTGGTGGCCGCAGAGGGGGAGGATGCAGCCGCTATCGATGTCGGCGATCAGTACATCCTCTTCGCCGCGGACGGGATCATGGAGTCACTGGTCAACACGAATCCCTATTATGCCGGCTATTTCGCCGTTCTCGTGAACGTCAACGACATCGCGGCCATGGGCGGGAGACCGTTGGGCATGGTCGATGTCATGTCCATCGTCCACGGCGAGGTTTGCAGGGAGATCATCCGCGGCATGAAGGACGGAATCCGCAAGTTCAACGTCCCGATCGTCGGCGGACATGTTCACCCCGACTGCCATTACAACGCCATCGACATCTCCATCGTCGGCAGGGTCGCGAAGGATGCCCTTCTCAGGAGCAGCACCGCCGAACCCGGTGACGACATCGTCTTCGTCGTCGACGTGGACGGATTCTATCCCCACGACCTCCCTTACGCGTTCGTCACGACTGTTGACAAATCGGATGAGCTCGTCCGCGCCCAGATGGAGGCCGCCGCCGTGGTCGGTGATAGGCACCTCGCCCATTCATGCAAGGACATGAGCAACCCCGGCAGCATCGGGACCCTCGGAATGATGCTGGAGTCCTCCTCTGTCGGAGCCACGGTCGACGTCACCAGGATCCCCCGTCCGGAGGGGGTCGACGAGGTCAAATGGTATCTCTCCTACCAGGGCTGCGGATTCTGCTTCGCCTGCCCGCCCGAGAACTCGCAGGAGATCATAGATATCTTCAAGGAGGTCGGATGTGAGGGCGCAGTCGTCGGGAAGGTCGACGACACCAGGAAGATGAAGATCACCGACGGAGTCGACACCGCGGTCCTCTTCGACTTCGACAAGGAGATCATCACCGGATGCAGGCCCAAGGAGAACAGAAGTGCCTGACCACAGGGGTTGACCTCACATCCCGACCCAAGTTGACCATTTCGCTTCTCGACTCTGCGACCCCGTAAACGTCAGTAGTTCGAGGTGAGGCTGCTCCCGTCAGGACCTGACCCGGTTCCCCCGATTGATGTGTGAACGACGACCCTCCGGTCGTCTTCGTCACAAACACCGACTCTACAGGACAAAGTTTCATCGTTGCTAGATGGGCTTGAGTGTTCAGCGGGGCCGTCCCCTGCTGTCGCCCCCGCGTATTGACGATTTCGGGTGTAGGGCACGCCAAGCGCCCCGGCCAAGCCAGACAATGGGCTGATTGTCGCTCTGTTAATAATACCTTCGTTCGGATATGTCGAAGGAACCGATTCCTTGTTCACCCTCCGATACCCCGTAAGGGCTTCTCCATCGGCGAACCATTAAATAGTGCATCCCTAATCCCATCATGCCGTGCTACATGCTAGCACGCCACTTGGTGAGAAGAT
>CAZLMR010000265.1:0-1964 GCA_964560575.1 uncultured Methanomassiliicoccales archaeon
CCTTCGGCGGCACGTACTTCGCCCCGGCGTCGACCTTGTCCAGCGCATACTGTATGTGCGCCAGCAGCGCCCACTCCTCCTCGAGCTGGGCGTATCCGGGCCTGGTGCCATGCTGGGCCCTGCACCTGCGGGGGTCGCTGCACGGGTATGCCCTCACCTTCGAGAACACCTCGTTGGGGTACTTCTCCCTGACCCTGGCGAGTATGTGCAGGACGGTCTCCCTGGGCGCCTCCACGAGGCATCCGTAGCACGTCTCCTTGACGATGGCGGCCTCGCCGTAGGAATGCACCATGCGGGACAGCTGGTCCGTCGTGAGCATGGACCTGGGCGAGATCATGAACAGCCTGGTCTCCCTCTCCTCGCTCATAGTTCCTCCTCCGTGATGTACACGACGTCCTCCTCATTCAGGTCCTTCATGAGCCTGTCGAGGTCGTCGACGAACTTTCCGACAATGTTGGTACCGTAGGGCTCCTCTCCGGTGGGGCCGAAGTCCTTGCTGTCCTCCAGCCTTATCCCTATCAGTCCGTGGTGGGGCCTGGCCTGGTTGGTGACACCGATGTCTCCGCGCTTGACCTTCTTGAACGGGTCCTGCGGGTACAGGATCTTCCCCCTGACCTCGTCCCCGTAGAAGGTGACCATCGGGAGTCCCTCGAAGGTGAACTGCACCTTCAGGATGCCGATGGGCTTGTGGCTGAGCCCCGTGACCTTCTTGAAGTAGTGTTTGCTGATCTGGTCCTTGTCCGAGAGCTGGATCCTGAAGATCCTGTCCCTGGGCACACCGAACGTCTCGACCTCGCCCTTCTTCAGGGCCTCGAGGGTGTGCTCCGGCCCCTGCTCGGCGATGATGGCATCGTCGGAGGTGTCCCCGGTCCTGATCTGCTTGATGCCCGCGGCCTCGAGGAACCTCTGCCCCTCGGCCTGGGTCTTGCCCACGGAGAGGGCCCTGGGCGGGTCGGTGACGACGGTCATGGTGCTGCCGGCGGGGGCGTGCGCCACAATCGCCTGGCCCATCACGACCTGTCCGGCCGTGTTATGGGTGGACATGACCTGTCTCCTCTCCCTATACACGTAGATACGGCCCTTGCCGACCCCTCCGTTCCTGACTGTGACGGCCCCGACCTCCCTGACCTGGCGGTCCTCGTCGGGGATGTTGACGTCGAGGTCCTCGGAGCATGACAGATAGCTGCCCGTGGACTCCGTGACCTTGAGAGTGCCCTCGGATGTGAGAATGAGCACGTGCTCCGCGGACTCGGGGGAGCCCTGGTCAAGCTTGATCCTCACGTTGGTCTCGACCCTGTACCCCTCCTCCATCTTCATGCTGAGGTCGTCGGTCACCCTCACGTTCTCCGTGCTGGTCTCCGACATCATCGGGCGGACGGAGTGGATCCTGTCGCCCTCCCTGAGCTCGTCGAGGATGTGCCTTCCGACCGTCACCTTTCCGATGACGGCCTGTCCGGCTCCGTAGCATCCGGAGTGGTTGTCGCGGGCGATCATCATGTAGGTGGTGTGGTTGTCGAAGCCTCCCAGCGAGAGGAAGCAGTCGTAGGTGCGGTAGCTGTACGTTCCGCGGTCCACCTCGATGTCGGTGGGGAACGAACCGAAGGCCACGATCTCATGGGTGACCCACCTGGTGTTGACCTCGGCCATCCTGTCCAGGAGCTGGGACCTCCACATCTCCGCCTCGGCGGTCTCATTGAGACGCACCACGAATGATCCCCTGTCGGTCTCGAACTGGAAGTCCCTGGTCTCAGTGACGACCCTCTCCTCGGAGAGGTGCACGGCGACGAGGGAGCCCTTGACGTACGGCTCCCCGGCGATGGCGGTCTTGAGCGTGGCCCCGGACCTGATGGTCTTCTCCACGCCGTTCACTGTTATCTTCATCTGTGCTCACCCTCCGGGAGCATGGACTGCACCTTGGAGACGATCTCGTCCAGCTTGTCCTGCGGCGTCGTTACGCCTCTGAC
>CAZLMR010000266.1:0-1940 GCA_964560575.1 uncultured Methanomassiliicoccales archaeon
TCTCGAAGGGGCTGATCCTGTATCCGGACGACTTGATGATGTCGTCGTTCCTGCCCAGATACCAGAAGTAGCCGTCCTCGTCCTTCCAGGCGACGTCTCCGGTGTGGTGCCAACCGTCCCTCAGGGTCTCGTTGGTCTTCACCTCGTCCCTGTAGTACTCCACGAAGATGCCGGGGACCCTCGGGGAGATGGATACGCAGATCTCGCCCTCCTCTCCGGGACGGACGGGATTGCCCTCCTTGTCGAGCAGCTCGACACGGAACTGCGGGGACGGCTTCCCCATGGATCCGGGCTTGGGCGTCATCCCCTTGAGGGTTCCGACGATGACCGAGGACTCGGTCTGTCCGAAGGCCTCCATGAGCTTGAGGCCGGTCGCCTTGTACCATGTGTTGAACGTGTCCGGGCTGAGGGGCTCGCCCGCTATGCAGCAGTTCTTGAGAGACGAGAGATCGTGTCCCTCTATCCCGGCGTTGAGATAGAGCCTGAACATGGTGGGAGGACAGCAGAAGGTGCTCACCTTGTGCTTCTCGATCATATCCATGATGTGGTGGGGCTCGAACCTGTCGTACTCGTAGACGAACACGGCCGCCTCCATGATCCACTGCCCGTAGAACTTCCCCCAGGCGTTCTTGGCCCATCCTGTGTCAGCGACGGTCCAGTGCAGACCGTCGGGCTCGACCTGCTGCCAGTGCTTGGCCAGGAGGATGTGTCCCAGAGGGTAGCTGTAGTCGTGGACCGCCATCTTGGGGTTTCCGGAGGTCCCGGATGTGAAGTACATGAGGAACCTGTCGGTGCTCTTGGTGGGCACCCTCTCCCAGACCTCGGAGCACTCCTCCATCTCCCTGTCGAAATCGAACCATCCGTCCCTGTGGCCGTTGACGACGAACCTGCACGCGAGCTTGTCGATGTTCCCGGCTCTCTCGAAGGACTCGACGATGTCGTCGTCATCCGTGACGATGGCGGCCTTGAGGCCCGCGGCATCGATCCTGTACTCTATGTCATGGGGCTTGAGCATGAACGTGGCCGGAACGGCGATGGCACCCATCTTGTGGAGGGCCACGCAGATGAGCCAGAACTGGTAGCTGTGCTTGAGGACCAGCATGACGAAGTCGCCCTTTCCTATGCCCTTGGATGACAGGTAGTTGCAGGTCTTGTCGCTGAGCCTCTTGATGTCGGCGAACGTGAACTTCCTGCATTCGCCGTTCTCGTGCTCCCATACCATCGCGAGCCTCTGAGGATCGTTCACGGCGATGTCGTCGACTATGTCGTAACCGAAGTTGAAATCGTCGGGGCAGTCGATGTCAAGATGCTTGAGGAGACCGTTCTCGTCGAACGTCTCCCTAACGTACCTCAGGTTGATGTTCCTCATGGCCACTCACGCGTATACTCAGGAACAAAAAGACCGATTATTTAAGAGAATCGTAGAAGATTTCGGATTCCGTAGTTCTGTATTAATATAAACTACGGAATCCGTATTTGGTTTTATATAGTCGAGTTATGAATCGACGGTATTCGTATCACGCCGAGTTGTACTTCTCGATGTCCTTGTTGCGGATCTCGACCCTACGGACCTTACCGCTGATGGTCTTCGGCATGACGTCGACGAACTCGACCACACGGGGGTACTTGTACGGGGCGGTCTCCTTCTTGGTGAAGGCCTGGATCTCCTTCTTGAGATTGTCGGTGGGCTCATAGCCGGACCTGAGGATGATCGTCGCCTTCACGAGCTGGCCCCTGACGGGGTCGGGGACGCCTGTGACGGCGCACTCCAGGACCGCGGGGTGCAGCATGAGAGCGCTCTCGATCTCGAAGGGGCTGATCCTGTATCCGGACGACTTGATGATGTCGTCGTTCCTGCCGACGAACCAGTAGTAGCCGTCCTCATCCTTCCAGGCGACGTCGCCGGTGTGATGCCAACCGCCCCTGAGGGTGGTCGCGGT
>CAZLMR010000267.1:0-1926 GCA_964560575.1 uncultured Methanomassiliicoccales archaeon
ATGCATCCCCGGACTCCATGGCACGGGTGGCATTGCCCAGTTCGGTCACGCAGTCGAAAACGGAGAGCGCATGGGCACCCATTCCGCTCTGGATGACCCCCTCCTTCCTCTTACCGAACCATCCCAGCAAACCCTTCGAATCGTCACTCAAGTCTAATCTCCTCCTCGATACCGCCCTGCGGTCTTGCGAAGACCATCACGGCCTTCTTGTTGAACACCAGATGCACCGTGTCACCGACCTCCGGGATCTCCTCGTCGGCCGGTATGTTGTACTCTATGTGGTCCCTGCTCTCAGCGATGGTGCGGACCCTCCAATACGTCCCCATGAACACGATCGATTCGACCTTCGCCTCCAGACCGTCGTTCGCCGAGTACACGTGCTCCGGACGGACCGAGATCACCACAGGGTCTCCGACCCTGAAGCTGGTCTTCGAGGCCCTCATCTCCCTGCCGCCCCTGAGCTTGACCTTGGTCTTGCCGCTCTTGGACACATCCGATACGGTGCACTCCATCAGATTGGTCTCGCCGATGAAGTTCGCTGCGAATACAGAGCTTGGTTTCCTATATATATCCAATGGAGAACCGGACTCGGCTATGGTGCCGTACCTCATCAGTACTATCCTGTCCGATACGGACATCGCCTCCTCCTGGTCATGGGTGACATGGAGGACCGTGATCCCCAGCTTCTTCACCAGTCTGCGGATCTCATACCTGAGCTCCATGCGCACACGCGCGTCGAGTGCGGACAGGGGCTCGTCGAGCATGAGCATCCTCGAACCGGACGCCAGGGCCCTTGCGATGGCCACCTTCTGCTGCTCCCCGCCCGAGAGCTCCTTGGGGTACATCCCTGCGCGGACCAGCATGTTGACCAGATGAAGGTACTCGGTGGACAGCCTCTCCATCTCCTCCTCGCCCTGGTCCTTGACCCTCGGGCTGTAGGCGACGTTCTCCTTCAGGGACATGTGCGGGAACAGCGCGATGTTCTGGAACACGTATCCGACATCCCTGTCCTCCATCGGCACCTTCGTCACATCCATCCCGTCGAAGTACACCTTGCCCTCGGTGGGGGTCCATATCCCCGATATGACCTTGATCAGCGAGGTCTTCCCGCACCCTGAGGGACCCAGGATGGTCACGTACTCGCCGCTGTTCACCTCTAGGTTTATGTCCCTGACGGCGTAGAAGTCCCCGAACCTCATCGAGATGTGCTCCAGCTTTATCCTGACCATCCTATCACTCCAGCTTGAGCTCCCTCTCCAGACCTACGTCCGGGATCCTGAACACGGACGCCTTGCCGGGCATCCATGATATGCCGACCTCGTCGCCGGCATGGTAGTCGTCGAACTTCCTGTTAGGCAGCTTGGCCGATATCAGACCCAGCGGTCCAGCGTCGATCTCGACCGTTATCGTCACCCCTTCGTACAGGACGCGCTCTATAACGCCCTTGAAGAACGCCCTGTCGAGCTCCTCCTGCTTCTTGGATACCCTCGTGAACCCGATCTTGACCGCCAGGACGGCATCCTCGCCCACAGACATGTCGGAGGGTCTCGCCTTGAGCCTCACACCCTCCACCTCTATGTCGGTCGAAGAACCGTCCGATGCGACCACCTTCCCGACCAGGATGTTGGACCTCCCCACGAACGTCGCCACGAACGGGGTCGCCGGGTCGTCGAACACCTCTGAGGGGGTCCCGAACTGGATGATCCTGCCGTCGCGTATGATGGCGATCCTGTCCGCCACCGCCAGGGCCTCGTCCTGGTCATGGGTGACGTGTATGCAGGTCACGCCCATCTGCTTGGCCATCGTCCTGAGCTCCTTGCGGAGATTGATCCTGAGACGCGCGTCCAGCGCCCTCAGGGGCTCGTCCAGGAGCAGGACCTTCGAACCCGACGCCAGCGCCCTGGCCAGGGCTATGCGCTGCTGCTG
>CAZLMR010000268.1:0-1907 GCA_964560575.1 uncultured Methanomassiliicoccales archaeon
TAACACGGACAAGCAGATCCGCATGATGGAGGACCTCCAGTCCACCGTCCTGTGCGCGACATCCTCGTACGCGCTTCTCCTGGCCGAGGAGATCAAGAGGCGCGGGATCAGGGACAGGCTGGCACTGAGGAAGGGTGTGATCGGGTCCGAGCGCTGGGGGGAGAAGATGCGCAACGAGATCGCAGCCGACCTGGGTGTGGAGTTCTACGACATCTACGGCCTGACGGAGATCTACGGTCCCGGGATAGGGATAAGCTGCGACTACCGCAATGGCATCCACATGTGGGACGACTACCTCTACTTCGAGATCATCGATCCCAAGACCGGGAAGACAGTTCCCGACGGCACCGTGGGGGAGCTCGTCATAACCACCCTCAGGAAGGAGGGCGCACCGCTCATCAGGTACCGCACCCATGACATGACTAGGATCGTGCCCGGGGAGTGCCCCTGCGGATCCAGGTTCCCGAGGATCGACATCATCGTGGGCCGCACCGACGACATGATCAAGGTCAAGGGGGTCAACATGTTCCCCGCCCAGTTCGACGAGGTCCTATCCACCATAGACGGTGCTACCAGCGAGTACCAGGTGATGATCGACCATCTCATGGGGAAGGACCAGGTCACGGTCTACTTCGAGACCGACCGTCCGGAGGACCAGCGTCCCGCTATGGAGAGGGAGCTGGTGGAGAAGATCAAGTCGAAGATGAACATCACCGTGAAACCGATGGCGGTCAGCGTCGGATACCTCCCGAGAAGCGAGAAGAAGACCAACAGGATCTTCGACAACAGGTACTGATAGCATGAGGGAGGCGGACTTCATCCAGAGGGTCTTCAGGGAGGCCGCGCCCATCGTCCTCGGAGGTGACCGCACCGCCGAGGCCAAGGACACCGCGCTCGGGGTCTACGACGTGGTCACGGACTCCGACGTCAGGACGGAGAGGTTCGTCCTGGACAGGATAGCCGAGGAGTTCCCCGGCGACTCGGTGATCTCCGAGGAGACCCACCCGGATGCCCTGGAGGGTGAGAGGTGCTGGGTCCTGGACCCCATCGACGGGACGATGAACTACGCCCGCGGGATACCGTTCTTCGGCATGCAGGCGGCGTTCATGGAGGACGGGGTCCCGAGGATGTCCTGCATCTACCTCCCCGTGTTCGAGGAGATGTTCGTCGCCACCGACGGAGGCGCCCTTCTGAACGGGAGGCCCATCAGGACCGCGGATCCGCGTCCGCTGAGGCAGTGCCTCCTGTCCACGGGAGATTTCAGCAGAAGGGCGGTGGAGTACAGGACCGGGCAGGCGAACCTCATGAGCAGATGCTACGACGACGTCGGCCGGTTCAAGATGTTCGGGGCGTCATGCGTGGATTATTCCTATCTGGCCTGCGGTCGCACCGACGTGCACATCAGGTTCCTTAACAAGAAGTGGGACTACATCCCCGGGATGTACCTGGCCGTGAAGGCGGGGGCGGTGTTCGACCGCGCCCTGACCAGGGACGACCGTCTGCTGATACTGTGCTCCTCCCAGCAGGTTCTGGACGAGGCGGTCCCCAAGATCGCCCCGGTCATGCTCTCGAGATGACGTCCGAAGCCTCTGGACGGGAGCATATTATTCTTATCTGAATATTTTTGTGAATAACAGTTATCTAGGAATATCTACAGTCCACGTCGCTAGACAGAGCCAACTCTGTCAGAGGGGAAAGACTGATGAAAACATACGATGAGATCAACGAGAAGATCCGCGCCGGCGAGGCCGTCGTCCTGACGGCCGAGGAGGTCGTGGACCTGGTCAGGAAGAAAGGCGCCGAGAAGGCCGCCGAGGAAGTGGACGTAGTCACCACCGGAACGTTCGGTGCGATGTGCTCCTCGGGCGCGGTCCTCAACTTCGGACACTCCGACCCGCCGATCAGGA
>CAZLMR010000269.1:0-1881 GCA_964560575.1 uncultured Methanomassiliicoccales archaeon
CAGCAACCCCAACTGCATCACCAACCGCGGGGAGCCCGTCAGCCCGGAGTTCAACGTCATCAGCAGGCACCCGCCGCAGCTCAGATGCTGCTACTGCGACAGGATCCTGATGAACATCTCCGACAACCTGCTGTGATCGGATGAGGATACTGCTCATCGCGGGCATGCCCGGCGCCGGCAAGGAGGAGCTGCTGGGCGTCGCCCGCTCAATGGGGATCCCGTTCCTCAGGATGGGGGACATCGTCAGGGAGTTCCATGCGTCGTCCGGGACGGACCTGACCGTGGGCGCGTTCGCCAACGCGCAGCGCGAGGAGCACGGCAAGGACATTTGGGCCAGGCGCGCCATCGAGCGCATGCACGGGGACGTGTTCCTGGTGGACGGATGCAGGAGCATGGACGAGGTCCGCTCCTACAGGGGCCTGAGCGACGACGTCCTGATCGTCGGGATCTTCGCCCCGCCGGCGGCCCGCTACGACCGCCTCGTCAGGAGGGGTCGCGAGGACGCTCCCCGCGACGTCTCCGAGTTCGAGGCCCGCGACTCCAGGGAGATGGGCTGGGGGCTGTCGGACGTGCTCGCGCTCGCCGACGTCATGGTCCTCAACGACTCTGACCTGGAGACCTTCAGGGAGAGCGCCAGGAGGGTCCTGGAGGTGCTGTCATGAGGTTCACGACCGCCCGCCTGTGCGGCGGGAAGGCACTCATGGCCGTGTCGGCCGACGAGATGGACATCGACATCGCCAAGGCGGCGGAGAGATTCGCCGCCGAGGGATGCCCCATCACCCAGCAGGACGAGATGATGCTGGTGTTCCAGTGGAACGGCATGGAGACCACCCTGTACAGGCAGGGGAAGGTCATGTTCTTCCCGCTGGAGGACAAGCACCTGTGCATAAAGTACGCCACCGAGATGCTGGAATCGCTCTGACGCGATTAGGCTGACCGAAACATCTTTTTCATATACATTATTCGGGGACACATGGAGTTCTCCTACCTCACGGTGGCGGCCATCGTGCTGTCCGCCGTCCTGTCGATAGAGGCCTACAAGCTCCAGTGCCTCACCAAAGGCGGTGCCGTGGCCTCGTTCGCGGTCGGGGCGTTCGTCGGCGTGTTCTCGTCGATCAACGCGTTCTTCCTACTGACGATATTCACCATAGCCGGATTCGTGGCTACGCTGAAGGATTTCGACAGGAAGTCCGAGCAGGGTCTGCAGGAGGGCAGGAAGGGGGAACGCACCTGGAAGAACGTGCTCGGCGTGGGACTGCCGCCGTGCATAGCCGTGGCGATGGAATGCCTCGGCCTCCTGGACCAGACGGCATTCGCCGTGATGTTCATCTCCACGATAACCGTGGCCGGAGCCGACACGATCGCGAGCGAGATAGGCGTCAGGGACAGGGACGTCTACATGATCACCACCTTCGAGAGGGTGGAGCCCGGGATCAACGGAGGGGTCTCCAGAATGGGCACCGGGATCTCCACGGTCGCCGCACTGCTCATCGCGGTCCTCGGATGGTTCGTCATGACCGAGTCCCTGGACTGGATGCTCCTGATCCCGTTCGCCATGGGCGTGTTCGGGAACCTGCTGGACAGCGTGTTCGGAGCCGTCCTCGAGAACCCGGGATACATCTCGAAGTACACCAACAACTGCTCCACAGCGCTGATCGGAGCGTTCCTGGGTGTCGGCATCTACCTCCTGCTGTGATGCGCCACTACATTCGGCACGTCGTCGCGGGGATACCCGACGCCGATGTGCCGATGACGGCCGCCAACGGTCGATTCCATTGCTCATCTGTCAACCAAACATTAAATACGATGTTGATTTCCACGACTTTGGTATGACGGCCATAGCGGCGGGGTCACACCCGGTCCCATTCCGAACCCGGAAGT
>CAZLMR010000270.1:0-1878 GCA_964560575.1 uncultured Methanomassiliicoccales archaeon
GAAATCGGTACCGGTCCCTGCGGTCCCTGTTCCGAAATTTATTTTGACCGCGGTGAAGAGTTCGGCTGCGGCAGCCCTGATTGAGCTGTCGGTTGTGAATGCGACCGGTAGGTGGAGTTCTGGAAGCTGGTATTTACCCAGTTTGACAAGGACAAGGACGGAAACTACACCGTCGACCTGAAGAACATCCAGACCGTCAAGAAGGCCGGAGCCAAGATGGAGGAGTCCTACATCGTCAAAGGACTCATCATCGACAAGGAACCCGTCCAGCCCAACATGCCCAAGGTCGTCAACGATGCCAAGATCGCTCTGATCGACGCTCCCTTCGAGGTCAAGAAGACCGAGATCGACGCCAAGATCCAGATCACCGACCCCAACCAGCTGTCCCAGTTCATCGCCGAGGAGGAGAAGATGCTGAAGGACATGGTCATGAAGGTCAAGGCCTCCGGAGCTAACGTCGTCTTCTGCCAGAAGGGAATCGACGACCTCGCCCAGCACTTCTTCGCCAAGGAGGGCATCTACGCCTGCAGGCGCGTCAAGAAGTCCGACATGGAGAGGCTCGGAAAGTCCACTGGTGCCAACATCATCAACAAGATCTCCGAGATCGACGCTTCCGATCTGGGCTACGCCGAGACCGTCGAGCTCAAGAAGGTCGAGGAGGAGGAGATGACCTTCATCACCGGAGTCAAGGAGCCCAAGACTGTGTCCGTGCTCGTCAGGGGCGGAACCAACCACGTCGCCGACGAGGTCGAGAGGTCCCTGGTCGACGCCTGGTCCGTCGTCAAGGTCGCCATCGAGGACGGCATGATGGTCACCGGTGGAGGATCCACCGCCATGGAGATCGCCATGCAGCTCCGCGACTACGCCCAGACCGTCGGAGGAAGGGAGCAGATCGCCATCGAGGCCTTCGCCTCCGCCATGGAGTCCATCCCCAACACCCTCGCCGAGAACGCCGGTCTCGATCCGATCAACATCGTCATCGAGATGAGGAAGCAGCACAAGGAGGGCAAGGTCTACGCCGGTCTCAACCCCTACGCCGGAAAGGTCGAGGACATGAAGGCTCTGAACGTCATCGAGCCCTACAGGATCGGCAAACAGGCCATCAACTCCGCCACCGACGCCGCCGTCATGATCCTCAGGATCGACGATGTCATCGCCTCCAGGGCCAGCCCCATGCCCCAGGTCGGAGAGGGCGGAATGCCCCCCGGAATGGACGAGTGAAAACACAATCCAACAAACCGAGGGGCTCCGGCCCCTCATTACAGGTTATCGAACGACTAAGAGGTGCTACTGATGACTGGTAAGTCTGAAGAGGTGGAGAACAAGGCGGAGGAGACCGTCGATCCCGCCCAGGCCCTTGCCGAGGCACAGGCCCAGGCAGACAAGTATCTGGACATGGCCCGCAGGCTCCAGGCGGACTTCGACAACTTCCGCAAGAGAACGCAGCGCGAGAACGAGGAGTTCCGCAAGTACGCCTGCTCCTCCATCATAGGGGACCTTCTGACGGTCGTCGACGACCTGGACCGCGCGCTGGAGCACGCAGGCGAGGAGACCGAGTTCGTCAAAGGGATCCGCGGAGTCAGGGCCAACCTGATGAAGGTCCTGGAGACCAACGGGCTCAAGGAGATCCCGGCGGACGGAAGGTTCGATCCCGAGTACCACGAGGCCCTGTGCACCGTGGACGGGGACGAGGACGGTCTCGTCGCAGAGGTCTTCCAGAAGGGATACACACTCAACGGGAAAGTGTTGAGATATTCGAAAGTAAAAGTCACAAAGAAGAAAGCAGAGACAGAAGGTGAGGAGAAATGTCAAGAATAATCGGAATCGACCTTGGAACGAGCAACTCTGCCGCATCCGTCATGGAGGGCGGCAGGCCCA
>CAZLMR010000271.1:0-1874 GCA_964560575.1 uncultured Methanomassiliicoccales archaeon
TTACCTCCGGGCATCGCTCGCCTCCGTCTGCGATTCGGCTATCTCGCGGTAGAGCGGACATGAATCCATGAGCTCGTCATGGGTACCCATGCCGACGACACGTCCACCGTCCAGGACGACGATCCTGTCAGCGTCCATGATGGTCCCGACCCTCTGGGCGACGACGATCCTCGTAGCGCCCGATGTCTCACGGTCAAGAGCCTCCCTGACATCGCGGTCGGTCCTGTAGTCCAGTGCCGAGAAGGTGTCGTCGAATATGAATATGCCCGGGTCCCGGCAGACCGCACGCGCGATCGCCAGACGCTGTCTCTGCCCGCCGGAGAGGCTCCACCCGTGCTGGGCGAGATCCGTATCGAGACCGTCCGGCAATCCTGACACGAATTCCCACAGCTGTGCGACCCTGAGGGCACGCTCCACATCCCCGTCGTCCCTCGACCCCGAGCCACCACCGTAGTTCACGTTGTCCCTCACCGTCCCGGAGAAGACAACGGCGGTCTGTGGGACGTACCCCAGACGGGAGTTGAGCTCCTCGAACGTGTAGGACCTGACGTCAGCCCCGTCCACCAGGATCGACCCCGAGGTGACGTCGTAGAGCCTGGGGATGAGGGAGACCAGGGTGCTCTTGCCGCTCGCCGTCGGCCCTATGATGGCTACGGTCTCCCCCGGATCGGCCACGAAGGACACGCCGGAGAGCACGTCCCTGTCCGTCCCGGGATATCTGAACGAGACGTCCCTGAACTCCACGCGCCCCCTGGGTTCCGTGTCAGCGGGATCCTCGGGATCGGAGACCGAGGGGACATGGTCTATGACCTCGCATATGCGCCTGCTGGAGACCATGACCCTGGGCAGGCCCCGGATTATCCCCGAGGCCATCATGACGGCGGATATGATCTGCGTGGCATACGATGTGAACACGATCATGTCCGAGAACAGGGACATCTGCTCACCGGGGCCGGCCGCGGACTGTATGATCCCCGCACCTACCCAGTAGATCGCCAGGGTCAGGAAGTTCATCATGGACGAGGCGAGGGCGTGCATGGGCGCCATGACCCTCACGAGGGTCAGACTGTTGTCCAGAAGCCTTCCGCTCGCCTCCGTGAGCCTCGCCTCCTGTCTCGCCTCGGCGTTGTAGGCGCGGATCCCCCTGGCCCCCTCGAGACCCTCGCGGGTCATCCTGTTCACGGAGTCCACATGCCTCTGCATGCTGCGCATGTAGGGCATCCCACGGTAGAGCATGACGGAGAATGCCGCGAGCAGGACGACCATCGCGATCACGGTGACAGCAGTCCACTGGAAGGAGCTGCTGCTTATCTTCCACACGGCCATGATCCCGATCATCGGGGCCTTCACGACCATGTTGATGGCCCTGGGAAGGAACTGCTGGATCTGATAGACGTCGTTGGTGGACCTGGTGATGAGACTGGAGGCGGAGAACCCGTCGATGTCCTGGCGGGAGAACGCCCCGACGCTGGCGAAGAGTCTCATGCGGAGGGTGTGACAGAGATCGGCTGACACCCTCGCCGCCAGTACGGCAGTGCATGCGGCAAGGAGTAGGCTGAGAAGGGCACATGCGACCATCCTCGCCCCGTCGCGCGCCACGACCTCCGTGGCGGTCCCCGTCTGCAGATGGTCCGTTATGATCCCCATGTACTCCGGGATGCGGAGGTCGAGATACACCTGACCGGCGATGAGGAAAACACAGGCTGCCAGCATGATCCAGCCCCTCCAGGTCAGATGTCTCAGTATCATGTACTATGGAGGATGGGGTCGGGAGAAGATAACGATGGCGAACGGACCGACCCGCCGTCCGTGCGGATCTAAATGGTTTGGCCCCGGCGGGGAATGCCGCCGGGGGTCGGATCACGACTTCTTGC
>CAZLMR010000272.1:0-1871 GCA_964560575.1 uncultured Methanomassiliicoccales archaeon
ATAACTGTATTCAGAGGCTCAGGACGCAGCAGACCCGGAAGACCAGGAGTGCTATCGGTGCCATGGTGCAGAACCTCCAGACGACTGTGCGGGGACCCTCCCCGGTGCCGAGGTTGGACGTCAGTATCGATATCAGGGCGCACAGCTCGATCAGATACACCGATAGGACGGCTCCGTTGTCGCCCATGTCCTGGTATCCGGTCACCTGCGAGAGCGGTCCCATCATGGATATGCTCATTCCCAGGACCATCGGGGCGAAGAGGAGGGCGGTCCCCGTCATCATGTCCTTCATGCTCTTCAGCCTCATCTCGAGCTCCCCGCGGACGTTGTCGCTGTTGTGGAACTGTCTCCCGAGGGCCATCGCCAGACGGCCTGCGTCGCCCGTGTCCCTCACGGCGCATCTCTGTATGTCCGAGAACGCCCTGGCGACCTCGACCGAGACAGGGCCGACTGCGTTGTTTACCGCGGTCAGCACATCCCCTCTGCACAATCTCATCTCCCTTTCCAGCCTGACGCCCACGTCGACGCACTCCTTCCTTGCGGAGACGGTCTCTGCGCAGACTGTCTCGAAGCTTCCGCCTCCCAGCAGTCTGTTCCCCAGTTCGAAGACGGAGTCCCTGAGGCCGTGCTCGCATTGCCGCCTGTGTCTCTCGTCCCTGTGGTCCGAAATCATCAGGATCACCGTCACCACGGCCGCGGGGGCCACCGACAGGAGGATCGCGTCCTCCGCACCGCTGCCCAGGTGGACCTGTACCGCGGCGAGGGGGATGGCCAGGAGCAGCGGCAGGGCGCAGCGGGCATCCTTCGTGTCATGAATGGAGGAAATGAACGGGTTGCCCCTGCGTATCCACATCGACAGGACCAGGATGACCGCTGGGATTACCACGAGCGTCATAGCTACTATGAGCCCGCTGTCGATGCTCATGGAGCCGAACAGTCCGCCCACACCGAGCATCGGAACGATCGAGACCAGTATCATCGGCACCATTATCCCGAGACCGAAGACGGTTATGCACGGGACGGTCAGCGATGTGCTGTACCTCTCGCCCATGGACCTCACCGTATCCAGTGCGACATCGGATGCCTCCCTCAGCAGTCTCAGCCTCTCCTCGGAGCTTCCCGACTCCGAAGCCGCTATGCATAGCAGCACAGCGTTCCTGTATCCGGATGCTGACTGGGGCAGCCTGCCGACCTCCTCGGACAGGGCCTGGGACACGCCGTCCGCACCCTTGGTGTCTGCGACCCTCACAGCCGTGGAGAACAGCCTCCTCGAGAACTTGGGGCCGTCCTCCGCGACGGAGCGGATCGCGGTGTCCAGGGACCCGCCGGACTCTACCGCCGTGGTCATCATGCCGATCACCGTCGGGCATTCGTCTATCAGGCGCAGCATATCGGAGCCCATCGCACTGCCCCCGTCCTCTCCGCCAGCTCGTCAAGGGCGGATTCTGCCGGCGAGTCGCCCCTCATGTTGGCGACTATGTCGTTGGCGACGAGGATCCATTCCGGGCCCAGGAACCTCTCGTCCGTAGAACCGAGCTCGGCGAGACGGGACCTCAGCATGGACCTGGCACGGATGTCCTTGGCGGCCTCGCGTGGACCGAGCTGGGATGATTGCATCGCCCTCCTGATCACAGGGGATGCCAGAAGGGCATCGGCACCCGTGATGTCAACGAACTCCCCGGGTCTGGTCCCTACGGTGACCATCTCGTTCACCCTCCTGATCAGGTTCCCGGTGCGCCTGTCCCTCACAGTCCCGAGGGTGACCAGGACGTCCGTCGCCATGAATGCCTCCTCCGGGATCCCTATGTCGTAGACGACCCTCTTGAACACCGACTCGGCGGAGTCCCCGTGGATCGTGCCCATGATGGCGC
>CAZLMR010000273.1:0-574 GCA_964560575.1 uncultured Methanomassiliicoccales archaeon
GACGGTGCATTCGTTGTAATGGAAAATCGAGGCGGCAAGAGCTGCGGATGCCCCGGTCTGGGCGAACACATCGTAGATGTGCTCCTTGCAGCCGCAGCCGCCGGAGGCGATGACGGGTATGCTGACCTCATCCGCCACGGCCGCGGTGAGCGGGATGTCGTATCCTGTCTTCACACCGTCGGTGTCCATGGACGTGAGGAGGATCTCCCCGGCTCCGAGGTCCTCGGCCTTCTTGGCCCATTCCACGGCGTCGATGCCAGTGGGCTTGGTCCCCCCGTGGGTGAAGACCTCCCAGTGGTCGTCGACCCTCTTGCCGTCTATGGCGACGACGACGCACTGCCTCCCGAAGCTCTCTGCGCATTCGGATATTATCGACGGGTCCTTCACCGCCGCCGAGTTCACGGACACCTTGTCCGCCCCGGCGTTGAGCGCGTCCCTCATGTCGGAGAGGCTCCTTATGCCCCCGCCCACGGTGAGCGGCACGAACAGCTTCCCGGCGGTCTCGGAGACGATGTCAAGCATGGTCTGCCTGGTCTCGAGGGAGGCAGTGATATCCAGGAAGGTGATCTCGTCC
>CAZLMR010000273.1:584-1869 GCA_964560575.1 uncultured Methanomassiliicoccales archaeon
CCCCACGTGGAGGAGAGGCCCCTTCTGCCCCCGCCCAAGGGGGGCGGCGAGAACCGGGACGGGGAGCTCGCCCGCACCCTGGAGCTCGTATGCCGCCGCCATCTCCGGAGGGTATCCGACGTCGCGGAGCCCTTTGAAGTTGATTCCTTTGACGACCTTGCCGTTCTTGACGTCCAGGCAAGGGATGATTCTCTTAGTCAGCATGTTATCACGCAATGATCTCGCGGTCCTTGGTGCTCAGCTCCGTCTCGCGGACCCTGAGGGCCTGTGCGAGGGCCTTGCCGGTGGCCTTGAATCCCGCCTCCACCAGGTGGTGCTCGTCGAATCCTCTGATCTGCACGATGTGCAGGGTCATGCCCGCAGCCATGGCGAAGCTCCTCATGAAGTGGATGTAGAGCGGGTCCGGCATGTCGATGTCCGCGTAGGGGCGATCGACAAGGTCCAGGGACGACATGACCAGGGCGTCGTCCATCGGGACCACCGCCGTCGCCATCCTCTCGATGGGGGCGTCGCCCATAGCCTGCCTGAGGGCCTTCCCGAGGGTGATCGCCGTGTCCTCGATGATGTGGTGGTCGTTGTCACCCTCCGCGCTGAGGATCAGGTCGAAGCCGGCGTACCTGGCCAGCGTCTCGGTCATGTGCTTCAGGAACTGGATGTCACAGGTGACATCGAACTTCCCGGTTCCGTCTATGTTCAGGTCGACGGAGATCCTGGTCTCCCTCGTGCTGCGCTCCAAAGAGGACGTCCTGGCGGTCATGTTAACGTGTCGAGTAGGCGCCCCGCATATAAAACGCGCGCGCTCAGAGAAGCTCGGCCGGGATCGGGATGGTGGTCCTGGGGCATTCCATGCACACGCCGAGCTCCCCGCTGTAGCCCTCGTAGACGTAGAGGGCCTTGAGGAGACCGCTCTCCTTGACGAATGAGCAGATCTCGCACAGTGCCAGCGTCAGGTCCTTACCACCGGCCACCGCATCCGCCTTGTCGGCGATCATCTTGTAGAAGTCCTCGCGGTAGGCGCTCTTGTCGATGAGGTTGTTCCCGCCCCTCAGCCCCTTGATGTACTGGGACACCGCGGCGCTCGTGACGCCGAAGAGATTCGCCACCTGCACCTGGGTCATGCCGTGGTTGTGCACGAGCTCCTTTGCCAGGGCTCCCCTGGCGGTGGGCAGAATGTGTGTGACGATGAGTTCGCAGGGCATCTTCGTGGATGCGGGGATTGGAGTCCTCAAATTAAATGTAACGGCGTTAGGGGTCCCGAAAACTCGGGACGTCCCCGCCGGGAGGG
>CAZLMR010000274.1:0-1866 GCA_964560575.1 uncultured Methanomassiliicoccales archaeon
GACGATGGCCTTGAACTCCTTCATGCCCAGCTTCTTCGCGGCCATGATCCTGTGATGTCCGTCCACCAGGAGGTATCCGTTGCGCCTCTCCACGACGATCAGGGGTTCGTTGAGACCTCTCTTGAGCTCGTACTGGCGGCCGACCAGCTCGTCCATATAGACCTCCTTCTGGGTGGGGATAATCTGATCGATGGGGATGTCCTTGTTGACGACCTTCATCCTCACGCCGTTCTGCTGCTCCAGGAAGTTCTTCACGGACATGACCTTGCCCGGACGGGACTTCTCTATCTGCGACCTGACTATGTCGATGTTCGAGATGATGCCCACGAGCTTCTTGTCCTCGTCCACGACAGGCAGGTTCCTGAGACCGTACCTGAACAGGATGCGGGTGGCGTCGTCCACGGACATGGACGGGATGGCGCAGAGGGTCCCCCTCTTCATGACGGAGCGGATCTTCGCATCGGGCTTGTCGATGTGGCGCAGAAGCTCCTTCGCCGTGACGAACCCCAGCAGGTAACCCTTCTCGACAATCGGGAACCCGTGGAAGTTCGAGTTGATGATCTCCTGTCTGACCTGCTCGACTGTCATGTCAGGGGTGATCGTGTGAACGTTGCGGACCATGTACTCTCCGACGGTAGCTTCTGGCATCAAGGCCCGAATCGCATCCGACGGTTTTAATTTCACTGTTGGGACGCTCTGAACCTCCACAGATGGGCGCGGTCGTCCTCCGAGGCATACGGGATGCCTATGCGGGGGTGCGTCGTGTATCCTGGATGGTGGCCGTCATCCTCCAGCCAGAGGGATCCCTCCGGGGACATGGGCGACCCGTACATGGACAGCTCCAGACCCAGCTCCCTCCCCACCCTGCCCGGACCGTCGAAACCCTCGACTGCACGCACGAGCACGCCTTCAGGATGGCCTTCCGGCCCTGTGACGATCGTGAGGAGGTTGTACATGTGGCATCTGTGCACATATGCCAACCCACCCTCTGAGTACATCACCCTGGCGCGTCCGGTGGGACAGCGATGGGCATGGCAGGCGGTGTCCTCCTCGCCGAAATATGTCTCCGTCTCGGTTATGCGGTATCTGCGGACGGTGCCGTCTTCGAATCTGCGGCACAGGAACTTTCCCAGCATGTCAGGTGCCAGCTCCACGGATCTGCGCGAGTAGTAAGATCTGTCCAACACGACACATGTCATAATCTGGACCTCAGAGCCTCGATCCTCGCTTCTATTATGGCTGACATCGCATCCGCCCGTCCATTGTCGATGTCCCGACATTCCGACAGGAACACCCGGACCTCCTGCAAGGCCTCATCCATGCCTTCGGCATCCACCCATCCGAAATCCGTCACCAGATCCAACTCCTTCTCAAGAGATTCCGCGAACGGCTTGCATATCGATCCGGCTGTTGCGACCATGAATGGGACATCCTGGTTGTAACCGAGACTGGATCCACAGTCGTATATCGGGGCGGGCCTGATGAAATCGAGAGTTCTTGCATCGCGGATCAGACCGAAATTGTAGAGATGCCGGTCCTCGTTGGCGAGAAGAAAGTCGGTAACGATCATCCTGTCCAGGAACGGAACCACATCTACGCCCACCTCCGAACATGCGTTCACACAGGTACGGTATGCAGTACCGCACCATCTCGAAGCGTACATCAAATACGCCATCGTGACAAGTTCCGTGTCGCGGTCCACGAAATCCGGACAGACGCTGTATGGGTGCCCTTCTATCCGCCCCAGACTGTATCCTGCGTTATCTATGCCCAGCCTGTCCATGAGCGTTGTCGCCACCACCTCATTGAACGGCTCCTGACGGAACGGAACAGAACCTCCCTTGAACAGACAACGGACGCCGTCGA
>CAZLMR010000275.1:0-1855 GCA_964560575.1 uncultured Methanomassiliicoccales archaeon
GTTGTCCTCTCCGAACGACTCGGGGGTCAGACGAGTCTCCATGTCCGCGAGTCTGGACATGTGCTCCTTCACGCAATCCCACTGGGAGGCGGCGATGCACATCGGGACCACCCTGAGGGATGAAAGGATGATCCTCCTTCCGTTCACGAGGATGCGGCTGTCGCCACCGATTCCGGACGTGGCGATCTCCGCCGCCATGACCCTGGTCCTCTTGCCCCCGATGATGGCTCCTTCTGGCTCGAGACGTGGCTTCCCGTCCCTGAGAATCCCGATATCGGTCGTGGTACCGCCCATGTCCATGACGATGGCGTCCTTCTGTCCGGTAAGGTACATGGCACCGATGAGACTTGCCGCAGGACCGCATAGGATCGTCTCCACGGGCCTCTCCTTGGCGACGTTCTCACCCATCATGGACCCGTCGCCCTTGACGATCATGAGAGGCGCGTGTATGCCCTTCTCGGCGAGAACCGCCTTGACCGATTTGATCAGGTCGTCGATGACGGGGATGAGCTTGGCATTCATGACGCATGTGGCGGTACGCTCGTTGAATCCCAGTCCGGAGGACAGTTCGTGTCCGCATACCACCGGCACATCCAGGATCTCCTTGGCGATCTCCTTGATCCTCTTCTCATGACTGGGGTTGCGGACAGCGAGGTATCCGGTGATGGCCACTCCGTCCACCCTTCCCTTCAGGGATTCCAAGAACTTCCTGGCGGCATCCTCGTCGAGAGGATGGAGCTCCTCTCCGTGGAGGTCATGCCCCCCTCCTATGACGGTGTCGAAATCCGCTCTGACCGAATTGTTGTATTCGCTTCCGATGCAGATGAGTCCGACCCTACATCCCTTCCCCTCGACGACCGAGTTCGTCGCCAGAGTGGATGACATGGAGACCACGCCCACCTGCTTCAGGAGCTCGTTGTCGAAACCTGATATTGACCCGCGGATACCGATCGAAAGGTCCTCACGGGTTGTGAGCGATTTGGCCTTGCACAATATCTTCCCTGAATCAAGGTCCATGATGACGGCATCGGTGTATGTACCGCCGGTATCGAATCCTAGTCCGATTGTTATAATAACACCCTCTTGATGAATCGTGTATGCGGGATTGCGGGATTTCGGGCTCCCGCGGACCCATAGGAGGAAAAGATGTAAGTTGCATCCGCCGGATAGATTCTAGGGGTGTCTGCCCGGCGTTAAAGGGTTTTTTGTTATATGGTGTGGAGGACTGAAGATCACCTGTTGTTGGATACGACTCCGAGGTCCTTGTTTCTCTGGTCGACGACGCGAGTAATATGATCCGCAAGGGTACGTTCTTGAATCTTATTCTGCACGTCGGGCGACTGTTCGATGAAGAACTCCAGATCGCATTTGTTGCAACGGACCTTGGGGCAGCCTCTTACAGCCTCCGAGCAACCCTGGCAGGCGAAGGTTCTAGCATAGACTAGGGAAAACTCGAACCCGCACCTGGGGCATTTCATCTTTCTCACGGATGCCGTAGTATTGTACGAGAATCCGTGAGCTTTCATCGCATCGAAGTATGTGCTACCCATCTTCAGTCCTCCTGGGGGATCCCCGCCCGAAGGCGGGGTTAATTTGTTTGCTTTAGCGTTTCAGGCTTCACATCTTGCCGTACTCATGGACAGCAGCCATGACGGCGTCGACGTTCTCCATCTTGGTCTCGAGGTCGGGCGGGACCTCGCAACCGGAGGAGATGCAGTACCTGGAGTTGAGGCCCTTCTTGCACAGAGCGGTCTTGGCCTCCTGGCACAGGTCAGCGATGACCTTGGTGATCTGCTCGGTGGATGCCCTGACGAACAGCTGGGGGTCGATGTTACCCATCATCAGGCACTTGTCG
>CAZLMR010000276.1:0-1849 GCA_964560575.1 uncultured Methanomassiliicoccales archaeon
TGAAGTCCATTCCGGCCATGACCGACCCCATCACGTCCCTATTTATAATAATGAGGAGAGGAGGGTCGGGCGCACCGTGGATGCGCCGTCCCCTCCGCACGGTCACCCGAACCTCACGGTCAGCAGCATCAGCCAGAGGTCGTGCTCCATGTCCGCCTTGGGTCTGAGCTTAGAGGGTATCGCAAGGTCGGGGCAGTCGATGGCGCGTATCCCGAACTGCACCTCCGGTCTCCCGGTGTCCGTGCCGAGGACCCTCGTGATGCCGGCCAGATTGGTCCTGAACGTAACGCCGAGGTCCATCTGAGGGAGGTCAGCGCCGTCGGAGAGTATCTCCGGGAACCCGATCCCGGCGTGGACCGTCACCTCCAGGTCCAGGTTCTCCGTGAACATCCCCACAGGGTCGATGGAGTAGGGGTTGTCCGCCCTCAGGACGATCTCCATGATCTTGCCGGTGATGTATCTCAGGACGTCCTCGATCAGATCCCCGTCCGTCCTCAGGGCGATCCTGACCCCGCCCTCCGCCGATCCGGTGGCGTCGCCGACGTCCACGCTCACGAACACCGAGGCCTCCAGTATCCTTCCCGCGACCACGTCTATCAGTTCCTCGAGGGTGTACCTGACCAGGTACTGGATGAAGCCCTGCAGCGATTCCAGGTCAGTGATGGTGCCGATGCGGTCGAAAGACTTCTCGACAGCGGTCCATACGGAGTCCTTCATCTCCCCGGCGGAGACCAGGCTGCCTCCGGGATAGGGGCTGTTGGACCGCCCCTGCGTGCCGTCGGCGAACACCCATTCGGTGGATCCGTCGAAGGACCTCTGCCAGGTCTGCCCGTCGTTGGAGCCGTCCTTCCTCGTCGGGGTCCTGTCGATCTCGTTCCCGTCCGGGTCCTTGAGCACTATGGCCTCCCCGTTCTTCGTGTACTTGCCGGAGGAGTTGACGAGGGTGAAGTCGGGGTATATGACCAGGAACTCCCCGGGTGCGATCGAGCCGGACAGCTCCATGCATTTGCTCCTTCTGTCGGACGCGGCCATCATCGTGTATCCGTCGAGGTCGATGGACACGGCCGAGTTGTTGAGGAGCTCCACCCACTCGTGGCCCTTGTCGTCGCCAGCAGGGTTGGTCTCGAACTCGTTCACGATCAGGCCGTTGTCCATGGGATCGGAGTACTTCAGTCCGAAGCCGGCGTCCAACCCCACCTTCACCCCGCCGACGGGGATGTTGCCTATCATCTCCCCTATCCCGGGGATGTCGCTGAGTGCCACGCCCATCTCGTGGTAGTCCTCCAGCTTCGGAGCCACGAGGGAGATGTCGGTGTCGCCGATCTCCCCGTCGACCGTGATCAGGTACTTGCTCCCCTTCATCAGCGGGTCCAGGCTCAGGTCGACGCTCCAGTCGTCCCCGGATATGCCTCCGGATCCCATCACGATGAGGTTCTCGGCGGTCAAGTCGCCTCTGACCTTGAACAGCATCCCTGCCGTGACCGTGAGGCCGGCGACGGGCATCGTGAGCGTCACGGACATCAGGGTCTTGGTGTTCGCGACCCACGTGACCGCGTCGGTGGAGAAGACCAGGGAGCATCCGAAGAACTCCAGGGTCACCGTCTGCTCGTCCAGGCCTATGCTCACCAGCAGATTGAGGGCGGCCTGGCTCAGCATGTCCTCCAGCGACGATTCGAACCATCCCTTGAGATCGGCGAGCGGTTCGATGACGGCCTCGTAAATGCGGGTGAGCTGTTCCGCGACGAACGACAGCGCCTCCATCAGCGCCTCGGACAGCGTGGTCATCACGTTCCTTACAGCCTCCATGATCTTCCTCAGAGGTTCGATGATCGGCTCGAGGAGTTCCAGG
>CAZLMR010000277.1:0-1845 GCA_964560575.1 uncultured Methanomassiliicoccales archaeon
CTGGGCGGCGAGGACGGCGGCGATCGGGTTCGCGATCCCCCTTCCGGCGATGTCCGGGGCGGAGCCGTGGATGGGCTCGAACATGCTGACCCCCTCGGGGTTGATGTTCCCGCTGCCTCCCATCCCGAGACCTCCCTGGAGCTGAGCGCCCAGGTCGGTGAGGATGTCCCCGAACAGGTTGGGTACGGCGACGGTGCCGAAGGTCTCCGGCCTGACGATCATGGCCATGGCCATGGCGTCTACGAACATGAACTCCAGGTCCAGGCCGTACTCCTGGGTCTTCTCCTGGAAGATCTGCCTCTGCATGCCGTAGTTCTTGGTGATGACGTTCGCCTTGTCCACCAGGGTGACCTTCTTGTCCCCCCTGTTGACGGCGTACCTGCATGCATAGTCCGCGAACCTGGTGACCGCGGTCCTGGACAGGAGACCGATCTCGAACGCGAAGTCGTCATCGTTGGAGGACCTCGCGTCTATGTCGATGTCCAGGCTGTACAGCTCCCTGTCCACGTGGACATGGGCCTTGGACCCTCCGTTGCTGGGTCCGAAAAACCCGTTGGCTCCCATGTAGAAGTCCTCCGTGTTCTCCCTGAGGAAATGGATGTCGAAGGGGACCTCCCTCTTCAGGGGGACCAGCGGGAACCAGGATGTGACCGGACGGAGGTTGATGTACTGGTCGAACACCGCCCTCATCTTCAACAGGATGCCCTGCTCCAGCACACCGGGCTTGACCCTGGGGTCCCCGATGGCTCCGAAGTAGATGGCGTCCTTCCTCTTCAGGGCGGCGACGTCATCGTCGGTGAGGAGCTCTCCCGTCCTCAGGTAGCGGTCCGAGCCTATGTCGAAGAACTCCGGATCGTACTGGAAGGACGAGATCTCGGACACCGCGTCCAGGACCTCCATCCCTGCGGCTATGACCTCCTTCCCGATCCCATCACCGGGGATGATGGCGAGGTGCTTCATCAGAACCTTCCCTCCTTGATGAGATTCATCAGACCGCCGGCCTTGACCAGCTCGGAGATGAACGGGGGATACTCGGGGAAGGAGTACTCCTTGCCCTCGGCGACGACCTTGCCGTTGTCCGGATCGACCTCGATGGTCTCGCCCTCCTTGGCATCGACCTTGCACTCCACCAGGAGGAGGCCGATGTTCATGGAGTTCCTGTAGAAGATGCGTGCGAACGACTCCGCGATGATGCAGGAGAACCCAGCCTCGATCAGCGAGAGCGGGGCGTGCTCCCTGGACGAACCGCATCCGAAGTTCCTTCCGGCCACCAGGATGTCCCCCTTCTGGACCTGCTGCGCGAATCCCGGCCTGACCTTCTCGAATATGTAGTCGTTCAGGTGGTCGAGGTTCGCCGCCACCAGCCTCTCGGCCGGTATGATCTGGTCGGTGTCGACGTTGTCGCCGAACACCCACACCTTTCCCTTAATCTTGTCCATTCAGTTCCCCTCCAGCTGGTCGGGGGTGACGATCCTGCCCGCGATGGCCGAGGCCGCCACTACGGCGGGTCCGGCGAGGTAGACCTCCGAGGCCTTGTCCCCCATCCTTCCGATGAAGTTCCTGTTGGTGGATGACACGGCCCTCTCACCGGCGGCGAGGATGCCCATGTACCCCCCGAGGCACGCACCGCATGTGGGCCCGGAGATGAAGGCGCCGGCGTCGAGGAAGATCTGCATAAGACCCCCCTCCACCATCTGCCTGTAGACCTTCTGGGAGGCGGGGACCACCAGGAACCTGACTCCGGGTGCGACCTTCCTTCCCTTGACGATCTCGGCGCCGATCCTCATATCCTCGATCCTGCCGTTGGTGCAGCTCCCGAGGTACGCCTGGTGGATCCTGACGTCG
>CAZLMR010000278.1:0-1842 GCA_964560575.1 uncultured Methanomassiliicoccales archaeon
GTCTTCGCCGTCCTAAACCTCAACCTCGACGACTACTTCGCCCCCGAGGTCATCGGGTTCTTCCTGACCCAGTGGCCGGAGGGGCAGTTCGTCGCAGAGACATACGCCGGACAGATAGTGGGGGCCCTCTGCGGCTCCAGACTGGGTGGGAACAGGGCCTCGGTGGCACTCCTCGCGGTGGACTCGTCAGTCCGTGGCAGGGGGGCCGGCTCCGCCCTACTCTCGGATCTCCGGCAGGCATGCCTGATGCAGGGGATCTCCACCATACAGCTCGAGGTAAGGACCACGAACGTCTCGGCGATCTCATTCTACCAGCGCCGTGGATTCGTCGTTTCCGAGCACCTCCCATCCTTCTACAACGACGGAGGCGACGGATACCGGATGGTCAGTCCCGTGCTCACATCTGGGGCGGGTCCTTCCTGAGAAGGGTGAAGACCACCGCGGCACCCACGATGACGATGATGGCCGCCAGTACGATGTTGACCAGATTCTCATCGAACTGATCGGCGGATCCATCGATGCCCTCCGGGGACACCGTCGAAAGGAAGTACGTCCCGACCCCTGTGGCGACGAAAGTGATCTCGCCGTATGACCTCTCCACGATCTCCATGCTCTCGATCGATCCGCTGACCCCGTCATGGAGGTAGACATAGCATGCGGTCTCCGAGGGTATGTTGCAGGACACCGTGACCTCCACCCTCAGCGATCCGAGTACCTCCTCGTCGATCCCTCTGATATCCAGGGAATAGGCGTCCTGACCGTCCAGATCCTTGACCTCCCTCAGACTGACCAGGAACTCGTCACCGCCGACGTAGAGGGTGTCCGGGACGGTGATGACCACCTCTCTGTCGCCGTTCTCGAGAAGCACAGAGATGCGGCTTATGTAGACGGTCTCATCCGTGCGTAGGACCACAGTATCATCGTCGGAGGCCATGACATCTATCCTGCCGTCCGTAGGACTGACGTTGATGCAGTATGCGATGTACCCGTCGCCGGTCGGGGTTCCGCCCGAGATCCCTCCGCCCTCACGCTTCTCGATGACTCCGCTGTTGACCACCTCGCCGTCGATCTGGAGTGTGCCGGCCAGGTATATGTTGCCGGAGTTCACGAGACGGCCTCCGCTCGACACCGTGAAGGTGGAGTCCGACCCCACGGTCATCTCCGCGTACACATACAGGTACTGGGAGATACCGACAGTGATGTCGGTGGCGGAGTCCCATATGCCATCCGTCCCATAGACGGGATTCCTCTGGGAGGTCCGGCTGACGTAGTAATCCGTGCTCATGGACTTGGTCCTCGGAGTCCCACCGATGGTGTAGGACGAGAACTGGTAGACGTTCCCCTGGGTGCGGTTGGATGTGACGAAGCATGTGTCCGGACTGAAGGGCATGGACGGGGCGTCGATCTCCACGTTCCTTGCGCCGATGCCCTGGGGCTGGTCCCCGTTCCATAGGATGGAGGGGATGTCGAGGATGCCCGCGCCCAGGATCGCCTGGCGGATCTCCACCAGCTCATCCACGTGGACATGGGTGTCTCCCTGGACATAGAAAGTGTTCATGTCGGAGAGGTACGTGCTGCTGCCGTTCTCGGTGTCGGCCCCGATGCAGAAGTAATCCACGGAGCCGAAATCGAAATCGTAGTTCAGTGAACCGATGACCGACCGCTCGTTCGTCATGTATCCGACAGCGCCTCCCTCGAGACGGACGTCGACGCTGCCGTACCTTCCGTTGGACCCAGATGTCAGCATCCTGTCGATGCTCATCCCGGAGCCAATCGTGACGGAGAGCCCGGAGACGGACACCATGTCCTCGGTAGGGATCAGGTCCCCGATGGATCCCGATT
>CAZLMR010000279.1:0-1816 GCA_964560575.1 uncultured Methanomassiliicoccales archaeon
CGTCGGTGTACCTTCCGTTCTCCGCGACGGGGCAGAAGGGGGCGATGCCGTACCTCTTGCCGGTCTCGTAGTCGTCGGGTCCGTGTCCGGGAGCCGTGTGGACGAGTCCGGTGTTGTCCTGCTCCACGTAGTCGGCGAGCAGGACCCTCCACGCCCATTCGCTGGACGGGGCGGCCTCCAGCTCGAACGGGGGCATGTAGTCCAGGCCCTCCATGTCCCTTCCCTTCATCCTCTCGAGGATCTCGAAGCTCTCGTATCCGCCCTTCTCCATGACGTACTCGACCTGGGACTCCAGGATGATGACGTCCTCTGTGCCCTTGGTCCCGGACATCCTGACCCTGGCGTAGTCGAAGTCGGGGTGGACGGCCACGGCCATGTTGGCGGCGAGGGTCCAGGGGGTGGTGGTCCAGATCAGCAGCGATCCGGTGCCGTCCCTCAGGGGGAACCTGACCATGATGGAGGGATCGGTCTCGTCCCAGTACTCGATCTCCGCCTCTGCGAGGGCGGTCTCGCATCTGGGGCACCATGTCACGACCCTGCTCGAGGCCTTGAGGAGTCCCTTCTCCTCGGCCTTCTGGATGGTCCACCATGCGGACTCCAGGTAGTCGAGCTTGATCGTCTGGTAGGGGTTCTCCCAGTCCATCCAGACACCGAGCTGTTTGAACTGCTCGGTCATGTCTGCGTGGAGGCCCAGGGCGAACTCCTTGCATGTGGTGACGAACTTGTCGATACCGAGCTCCTCGATGTCCTTCTTCGAGTGGACGCCGATGTTCTTCTCCACCTTGACCTCGATGGGGAGGCCGTGCATGTCGAAGCCGGGCTGGTCGCGGACGTTGTAGCCGCACATCCTCCAGTATCTGATGAGGATATCCTTCACCGTCTTGTTCATCGCGGTGCCCAGGTGGATGGCCCCCGTGGTGTAGGGAGGTCCGTCGACGAAGTAGAACCTCTCGCCGTCGGCGCGGAACTCCTTCGTCTTGTGGTAGGCGTCGTTCTCATCCCAGTATGCCTGGACATCCTTCTCGATGCCCTTGGCGTCATAATTCGCGCGGATCTGCTTTATCATCGCATTCCCTCGTTTCCGGGGGTTCTCTTTCCCCGGTGAGTCGCCCGACTATCCTGGCATATGTTAAAAACATGTCGAGGTGGACGCATCGGCGGTCTTGCCCTCTCCAATCCATCACGTCGATGGCCGGGTCCGTATGCGGGGTCCGGCCGATCCCGACCGGGGGCGATGGGGTCCCGGGACGAGCTGTACATAAACCCTGTTCCCGTTACGGTATCCATGTACTGCCCCCTATGCGGAGAGAAAGTCGATCCGGGCCAGAGATACTGTCAGCGCTGCGGTGCGCCGCTCAGTTCGACGCCGGAGCCGAAGCAGGAGAGGCGTCCGAAGCACGACAGCGGGGTCAAGGGACTCATAGCAATCGTTGTCCTGATCGTCGTGGCGATAGCCTTAGCGGTCCTGGTCTCCTCGTCGGTCGACGATGACGGGGGATCGATGGACACCCCCCGCGTCACCTACGGTGATTTCACGTTCACCGGAGGTATGGCCGACGGGGACATCGGCCTCATGATGGACGGTGTGTTCGACTACGTCGTCGCGTACTTCGGGGACGGGGAGCCCACATGGTACGTCCGGGACACGGGCGAGTCATTCCTCTCGGGGGATGCGAGTTATTCCGAGAGGCCCCTCACCAGCCATGGCGGAGGGTATCTGAGGCTGGATGAGCCGGGGAAGTACGAGGTCAGGATGGAATCCACAGACGGGACCGTCCTGCACGGATACGTCATAGTGGACGGGGACGTGCAGAGG
>CAZLMR010000280.1:0-1808 GCA_964560575.1 uncultured Methanomassiliicoccales archaeon
TTGGCAACGGCCGCCATCTTGGCGTTGACCGCGTCCTGGTCTCCGAGGTATCTCTTGGAGACGACATTGAAATCACGGTCGAACTCGTACACGAGGGGGACGCCGGTGGGTATGTTGACACCCACGATCTCGTCCTCGCTGAGACCGTCGAAGACCTTCACCAGAGCCCTGAGGGAGTTCCCATGCGCGGCTATGAGCACCCTCTCGCCGGCGAGCATCCTGGGTTTGATCTCCTCGTCGAAGTAGGGAACCGCCCTGGCGACGGTCTCCTTCAGACTCTCGGTCAGAGGGAGGCTATCCTTCGGGACGGTCCTGAACATCTCCTGGTTGGCCGGATTGCGCTCGTCGTCGGCGGACAGCTCCGGTGGGGGCGTGGCATAGGACCTCCTCCAGATCTTCACCTGCTCCTCACCGTACTTGGCGGCGGTGTCGGCCTTGTTCAGACCCTGGAGCGCGCCGTAGTGGCGCTCGTTCAACTGCCAGGCCTTCGTGACCGGCAGCCACTCCCTGTCCATCTCCTCGAGGGCGAGGTTCAGTGTGTGGATGGCCCTTTTGAGGAAGGACGTATAGCAGACGTCGAAGTCCAGACCCTCCTCCCTCATGAGCCTCCCGGCGGACCTGGCCTCCTCCCTCCCCTTGTCGGAGAGGTCGACATCGGTCCACCCGGTGAAGAGGTTCTCCTTGTTCCAGACGCTCTCCCCGTGACGGAGGAGCACCAGCCTCATGGTGTCTGTCATGTGAATCACCACCCCAATCTCACGTGCTCTTGATAATCCCTTTCAGGGGAGCTCCTTGAACTCCAGGGACTTGCAACGGTCACCGATCAGGGAGACCAGGTCCTCGGAGCCCAGCCACACGGTGCATGTGTTGTCGTTGGGATGGATGCCGAGGGACGACCCTTCGAAGAAGGAGTCGATGATGACATCCACCCTCCTGTCCGGATCGTTCAGGACCCCGAACGGGGTGACCGCACCCTTCCTCAGCTTGAGATACTCCCAGAGATCGTCCTCGGAGGCCATGCTCAGGGGCCTTGAACCCAAGACCTCCCTCAGCGCCTTCAGGTCCACCTTCCTGTCCTCGCGGGATACCACAAGGTAATAGTTCCTCTTCTTGTCGTCCCTGAGGAACAAGTTCTTCGCTATATGCTCCGGGTCGGGCATGTCCAGTGCCAGCATCTCATCGATCGTGTACACCGGCGGGTGCCTCATCTCCCTGAATTCGACGCCCCTTTCCCTGAGCAGGGCCAGTACCTCTTCGAGGCCAAGGCGATTCTCTTCTTCCATGGTCCGCCATGGGCCTCCACGGTTATCCCTTGTTCGGTCGGTTCCTGTCCTTCCAGAACTCGCTTCCGGCCAGGCCCATGGCGGCGGTGTTCTCATCCGGTGTGTCCCTGGGGATCTCGCAACCGGATGACAGGATGAAGCCTCCGTCGAGACCGGCCTTCTCTATGCACTCGTAGCTCTCCCTGCGGACATCCTCCGGCGTTCCCTGCATGAGCGTGTTCACAGGTGCCACGTTGCCCATCAGGGCCATGCGGTCGCCGATGTTCGCCTTCGCGACGGCGAGATCTACGGCGGTGTCGCAGCTGAAGCAGTCCACACCGATGTCGGGCAGGAGCCTCATCGTGTCGGTGGTCTCGCCGCACATGTGGATCATGATGGGCACGTCTGCGAAGTCCTTGACCCTTCTGATGACCTCCGCCACCGGCCCCAGCTCGAACCTCCTGTACTCGTCGGGCGAGATCAGATCCTGTGAGGCCGTGGGATCAGACATCCACATGACGGTGGCACCGCAGTCGATGCACTTCC
>CAZLMR010000281.1:0-1808 GCA_964560575.1 uncultured Methanomassiliicoccales archaeon
GCGCCGCCCCGTGAAAGGTAAGGAAAAAGTTGCCTTCGCATCAGTTCTGCTGGCTGATGACCTCGAGCTGGCTGATTACGTTCCAGATGATGGTCCTGCCGTGCAGAGGGATGTTGGGGTCGTTGGCGAGGTCGTCGAGGATGACGATGGCGCCGGTGGCGCGGACGTCCATGGCCTCCTTGGTGTCGAGGAGCCTGGCTTTCGCATCGGTCGCGCCCTTCCTGATGTTGCGGGGGATGGAGGTGTCCTCGGCGAGCATGTCGAGGACGTCGGTTATCTGCTTGATCTTGTCTGCCATGGGAATCACTCCGTTCAGAGGGTCTCGAACTCTTCCTGAAGATCCTGCACGAGCTGCTCGAGGACCTCCTCGAAGCTGACGGACCTGTACTCCCTGACTCCGCCGAGGTCGCTCTGGATCTTGATGACAAAATCGTTGTTCTCTTTAACAAGTTCTACGTTGCAAAGGACTTCTTCCATTTTCAATAACCCCCTAAATGAATAGGTCTATGGCTTGCCGTACCCCCATCTCATATAAAAGCGTTTTATAGGGGCCGAAAAACGGCGTCTCTCCGCAACCCGTTCCCGAGGCCCGGCACCGGGTAGATTTGTGGATGTTTTCTGCATCATACTGGCTCCAATATGTTGTGATGCGGGCTTCACACCATCCAACGAAACCTTTAAAATAGGAACTTGATTAAGGGGCATTCCCTTAGTTATTATGTCAGTGGTAACGAGGGACTTCCGCGGTAATGCGCGGATGGAGAACGATACAATGGCTGAAGAAGAGTCGATGGCGTTCGAGCTCCAGGACGAGTTCGAATCCAAAGCCCGCGGTTTCGGGAAGGGAAAGTACGGCAGGATCATCAAGATGGCACGCACCCCCAGCAGGGACGAGTACAAGAAGACCCTGTACATCACCGGTCTCGGGATCGTCGTCATCGGTGCCGTGGGATTCGCCATCTGGTGGATCATGACTGTCCTCCCCACGTACTTCTGAGGGGGCGAGGAGCATGAGTCCCAGCATCACCGGTGAAAACGGTCTGCAGAAAGTCCATGCGGGTGGAAAGGTCGAGTGGCCCTTCAGTGTCTCCGCGGATGCGTCTGAGGTGAAGATCTCGTTCTCCGTCATCGCAGGCCCCGACGCGGAAAACGCGCCCGAATGGAACGTCACGCTGTATGACAGCGCCAACGGCGAACTCTGGAGCAACTACCGCAGCAGGTCCGAGATCAGCGTGGACCTCCCCGGCAGGAGCCCCAAGGAGTTCGTGCTCGAGGTCATCTGCCCCAAGGGTGCCAGGTTCGGCGACACAGTCGAGACCGAGGTCACGGCCGACGACGGCTCCGGCACGACGTCCATGAACTTCAAGGCCATAGCATCACAGTCCATTATGGTCCTCAAGACGCAGATCGACCAGGAGAGGAGCGTCGCCGACACCCTCTACCTGAAGGCTGTCGCCGAGGCTCAGTCCAACTCGACCAAGCCCAGGGACATATATGCGATCCTGAGTCCCGCCGGACTCAGAGGATACGTGTTCGTCGAAGGGATGAACACGGACCGTCTCCTCGAGAAGACCCGCGACATCAAGAAGGCGAGGTCGTTCATCGACGGAGAGACAGACATCGAGGAGGTCGGACCCTACCTCATCCCGATGTCCGCCGTTGTAGGTATCGTGGAGGGCGACATCGTCGAACTCGTCAACGGCCCGTTCCAGGGCGAGAAGGCAAGGGTCCAGCAGATCGACTCTGCCAAGGAGGAGATCACGGTAGAGGTCATCGAGGCCCTGGTCCCCATTCCGGTCCCAGTCAAG
>CAZLMR010000282.1:0-1801 GCA_964560575.1 uncultured Methanomassiliicoccales archaeon
CCTCTGACCTCCCCGAGCACTATCGCGGACTCCCCCATCCTGAGGGAGACCCTGAGCGCCTCGTCGGTTCTCGAGAGCTGGTCGTTCCCCATGCGCTCGTCCACAGACATCGATTGCACCTTGTATCCGAGCCTGCGCATCATCGTCCCCGGGAGCTCCATCGTGTCCTCGATCGTCAGGATCCTCTGGCTCAGGGGGAACTCGAACATCAGCGCCGACAGCAGGGAGCTCTTGCCCGCTCCTCTCGCCCCGCATATGAGTATCGTCGCGCGGCTGTTGACGAGGAACGACAGCATGCCCGCCGTGCGCGGGTCGACGGTCCCGTTGGCTATCAGACGTGTGAGCGTCCAGGGTCTGGTGGAATGCTTCCTCACGGCCACCGCGTTGCCGTTCGGGCTGAGGGGATAGCCCACGACCGTGACCCTGGCGTCGTAGTCGTGGAAGTCGGTCTCCAGAACGGGGTCGGAGTGGCAGAACCTCAGTCCGCTCTCCCTCTTCAGGATGTTCACGAGGTTGTCCACCTCCCTGTCCTCAACCATGAGGTTGGTCCTGCAGCGGATGTGGGAGTTGAGTCCGTTTACCCCGTTCATCGTGACATGGATCCTGTTCCTGCTGCACGGTGCGTCGATGTACACGTCCTCGATATGCGGATCGGCCAGGAGGACGTCGAATATCCCCGGACCCACCGAGTGCCTGTACGCGATCGCGCAGATGTCGCCGACGACGCCGTCGAGACCGTCGGTGCCGCAGACCCGTTCGATGTCGCCGCACCTGTCTGTAAGGATCGACCTCCCCATCCCCATCACGGAGTCCCTGTCCAAAGGCCCTCCGCGCTCCCTGTAAGCATCCCTGATGCCCTCGATGACATCCATCACGATGGCGTTGAGGTCATCCGGATAGGCGTACTCCCTTGGGATCACGTTGTACTCGACCTCGCCGTCATCCGACACGCCGACCAGGACGCTCCCCTGGTCAGTCATGTACGATGCCAGTGGTCTCAGTCCTTCGGGCGTGTTCGTTATCCAGCAGTCCGTGTACGATGGCTTGGTGCGCACGTCCCTCGATGCCAGTGCCGCGAACCTGCTGGAGAAGTCGGACGGCTCCGAGTGCTCTACCCTGATGGGTGTCCCGCGGGAGCTGAATGACACCGACCTCGGACGGTCGCGGGGGGCCGGGATCAGCCCGTCCCCCAGGTCGCACTCGCAGACCGACGTCTCCCCGTAGTCGCCGTCCTCGGGGGACGGTCTGAAGATCTCCCCGAACGGAGGGATCCTGAGCCTCATCTGTTCGCCTCCCCGTGGATGTCCATCTCGGAGATGACCCTCCTTATGCCCGCATCCATCTGCTCCAGGGCCTTGGAGGTCCTCATGACGCAGGCCCTGCATTCGTCCCTGTCGGGGGGTCCGTTTCTGAGCATCCTCTTCCCCTCGAAGACGGCGTTACGGGGGAAGCCGTTCCATGCCGCCGTCATCACGGAGTCCCTGGACACCCTGCAGCCCCTGCATCTGGGGCCGCCCCTGGCGGTGTCCGAAGACCATCTCCTGATGGAGGCGATCTCCCTGATGGCCCTCCCTGCATCCCCCGACACCTCGATGTCCCGCCCCGTGCGCAGCACCACCCGGTCCGAGCTGCCGTTGGCGCACATCGCGGACACCATGCATCTGACGCATTCGTCGGAACCGGGCACGGGGGTCAGCCGGCAGCCCCTGCAGTCGATCACCATCGAGTCGCCCTCCTTCGTCACCGTCGGTCCGGGGTCGCCCCCGATCGTTCCCAAGCCTATCCTGATGTTCATGGCCCG
>CAZLMR010000283.1:0-1794 GCA_964560575.1 uncultured Methanomassiliicoccales archaeon
TCACCATGCCTGATGCATCCAGCCATGTGAGGGGATCCGCATATTCGCGCCACCCTGTGTTCTCCCTGCCCTCTATGTCCACGAATCTGAGCTTCATGCTGGAACGTTTCAGATTCCTCGGAATGGAGTCCAGACAGCCAATGACCCCTGGCTTGATGTCATCGGGGACATACCTCAGGATGTCCTCGCTGTATCCGCTCCTGATGTCCCTCTGGACCCTCAACACCCCCTCGGATGACTGCAGGGATTGCATGACCGCCGCGGGCATCCCCCCGATGATCATGTACTGCCTGTAGTATCTGAACAGAGACCTCAATGTGGACTCTGTGAAGGGCACTTTCTCGGAGATGTGCCTACGGATGTCGGAGGTCTGCCTTTCCGAGAAGCCCAGTGCCCACAGGTATTCCTCGAAATCCATGGGATACATCCTGACGACGGTCTCATATCCCATGGGCGATACACGTTCCCGACCCTGTTGGAACCGCTCATGGACCATCACGGTGGGATCGATATCGTCCGGGGCATCGGTGTTTCCGTGGATGTACTCTCCTGCAGCCCCTTTGATCCAAGACCTTCTCCAGTACAATCCCTCCTTCTCGGACCTTTTCAGACCGGTGACACCCAGGAGTGAGCCGCTGGCAATGACGTCGCACCTACCGTCCTCCACCAACGGCTTCATCGCCGATCTGGCGTCGTCGCACATCTGTATCTCGTCAAGGAACAGTAGCGCCCTCCCTCTCGTTGGCTTGAAATCGGGATACCTGTACCCAAGCTCCTCGAAGATGCCATCGGCCGTCAGATCCCCATCGAAGATCCCCTTGGCGTTCGGATTCGTGGAGAAGTTGATGGTAAGGAAACTGTCGTACTCCTCCCTTCCGAATTCACTGATGATGTACGTCTTCCCCGTCTGCCTGGCACCCGAAACGACCAGTCCGACCTTGTTGGGATCCGCCTTCCATCTGAGGAGCGTATCCATCATCTTACGCTTCATACCCAAGATATGGATTGCTGGCTATTTCAGATTTACTAGTTTTTACGAGTTATTTCTAGTAATTACACTAGTTTTGACGAGTTAATCATAGTGAATTCACTAGTTTTTACGGTTTGATTGAATCAGTATCCACGATATCCTTGAAAGGACAGCCCTCTGACGACCATCACGCCGTCCGGATGGCGCATCGACGATCAGGACAGCCTTCCGTCATCATCCCATGCCCCGCGGACCAGTCCCCTACGGGTGTCCTTCAGAAAACGATCGAGCCTGTAGTCGAACAGATGTGTCCCCCTCTTGCATTGGATGTTCGCCACCCTTATCCTGACGTACAGCGGCGGAAGGAGGTCGAAGTTGGCGGACGCCTCTGGATCGGAGCGTATGGCAGCCATGACATCGTCGTCGATGCTGAAGACCCTGTCCGGGATTGCCGCCCTGCCGGCATCCGTCATGAGTCCGAGACGCTCCAGACGCTCGCACCGGACGATGTTAAGCTCGGTCCAGTTGGAGCCCTTGCGACGAGGACTGAATCTCTGGATGCTGTATCCTTCCGACGGTCTTATCGTGGAATCGATCCACCCGAAGCAGAGCGCCTCCTCCACCGCGTCGAGATATGCGAGTTTGGAGGGATCCGGATCCCTCCGACGATCCACGACCAGCCAGCATCCTCTGGAACTGCCGTGATTCTCGGCCAGCCACGACCGCCATCCGACTCTGTCGAGTTCCAGGACCGGGAGGTCACTCGTCGTAGTCGTCGTCATCGTCGTCGATGATGTAGTCTGCCTCATCGAACTCGTCATCGT
>CAZLMR010000284.1:0-1750 GCA_964560575.1 uncultured Methanomassiliicoccales archaeon
GGGGAGCACCGTGGGATCGTTCGTCATGTACGACCTGATGGTCCACGGGGTCGCACCGGCGGCGGTCATAAACGAATCCGCGGAGACCATCGTCGCCACCGGCGCGGTGATCGCATCGATCCCGATGGTCGACTCCATCCCATCCATCGACATGTTCGAGGACGGGGACGTGGTCGACGTCGATGCCGGCGCGGGCACGGTGGAGATAAGAGGGGTCGAGATGAAGGAGTCCGTCTCGTCGGTCCTCCTGAAGGAGGGCAGGGTGCTGATGCTCAAGCGCCCCGACCGTTGCCATTCGTTCCCCGGCATATGGTCGCTCGTTGCAGGGAGCATCGAGCCCGGTGAATCGCCGGAGGAGGCGGCCGGACGCGAGATCCTCGAGGAGACTGCCATACAGGTGGGTGCCCCCGACGCAGCCCTGGATCCCATATACGTCAGGGAGGGGAGCACGCTCTGGAAGGTGCATCCGTTCGCATACCGCATATCTGATGCCGAGCCCGTCCTCAACGAGGAGAACGAGGATTTCCAGTGGGTCTCGCCCGATGAGATCCCCTCATTCGAAACCGTCAGGGAGACGGACACGGTCGTCAGGTCCCTTCTCGGAAAGCTCTGAGGCAAACCGTTTCCGGCCCGGGACATCCCTGGGTCGGTTCCTTCCCTTTTCCCGGACATCATTCAAAGAGGCCGTTTCCTTGGTTCCTTTCTTTCATGAATAATGCATCATGTATGTTCTTGAATTCATAATCCAAAGGTTCTGTATTGACCAATTTGGAATATACATCCAATATTAGGAATGTTATTATATAAAAATTTGAAAAAGTGTCATTTCATTAAAAAACTAACAATTTTTTGGGTTAAAAATCACTACAAAAAGATAACATATTGTGGATTATTATGTAGTGTTACTTAAAGTAGAGAGCTATAAATAACTTATTTCCCATCAATATAGCAAGGTCAAATCATGTCCGGGAAAGGAGAGAACGAGCCCGTTGAGATGCGGGTTTTCGAGGAGCGCAACACGATCCCCATCCTGTATTATCTCTCAGAGCACGGTAGCTGCAGGAAGACTGACATCTACAGGGACGTCACCCGCAACAGCCGCATCCCGGATCTTCTGGATATGATGGAGGGATGCAGGATCATCCACCAGGAGAAGGTCGGCGCAAGGGATGCGGAGGTAATAATCACCATAACCGACGCCGGCAGGGCGGTGGTCAACAACCTGGACTCCATCGCGCACATCATAGCCGACAACGCAGGCAACTGATCCGAAGAACGGTGAACCGGCGGTTTCCCGCCGGAAAGTAAGTGGTTTTACGATCACTCGATCGGCGAGACGCCGATTGTGATCTCCTTCCCGGTGACGTCCCAGGTCTTGACCTCGGCACCTTCCGGGGAGGATGTGAACGTGAGGGACTTCGCCCTGACCTCGTTGGATATGTGGTCCTTCCAGGTCTCGAACAGTCCGACCAGCCTGTCCTCGGCGGACACCTGGCAGGTGATGAACTGCTCCACGTTGAGCTTCATGTCCTTGCGCATCTGCTGGATGCGTCTGATGAGTTCCCTTGCGTAGCCCTCCGCCTCGATCTCCGGCGTGACGCTGAAGTCGATGAACAGCGTGCCCTCGTCGAACTCCACAGGCTCGATCTCCGCAGTGGCAGGTATCTCATCCTTGCCGAGGTAGACGACGTTCTTGACGTTGGCCTGGTCCTCGAGGACAGACTCGAACCTCTTGACGGCGGCGTTGACC
>CAZLMR010000285.1:0-1747 GCA_964560575.1 uncultured Methanomassiliicoccales archaeon
GGAGCTCGGTGACGGCCTTGTACACGGCCCAGATGTTGGCGGCGTTGCCCACGGGCAGGATGATCCTGTCGGGGACGTCGTACCTGAGCTGGTCCACGATCTCGAAGAGCACGGACTTCTGACCCTCGGGCCTGTAGGGGTTGATGCTGTTCAGGAGGTACAACTTCCTCTCGTCGGCCATCTTCCTGGCCAGAGCCAGGGCGTCGTCGAAGTTCCCATCGATGCTCAGGACCTTCGCTCCGAAGAACAGGGCCTGTGCCAGCTTTCCCATGGCGACCTTCCCGGATGGGAGGAAGACAGCGCACTTCATCCCGGCCTTCGCGGCGTAGGCGGCGAGGGCGGCGGAGGTGTTGCCTGTGGAGGCGCAGCCGACCACCTTGGCTCCCAGCTCCTTGGCGTGGGAGACACCGACGGTCATCCCCCTGTCCTTGAAGGAGCCGGTGGGGTTGAGACCCTCGAACTTCACGAACGTGTTCTCCACACCGATCTCGGCTCCGAGCGCCTTGGTCGGGTACAGGGGGGTGCCTCCCTCCTGGATGGAGACCTTGTGGGCCGGGTCGACGGGCATGAACGGGGCGTACCTCCATACTCCGATGGGCTCCTTGCGGAGATCCTCTGGCTTCATCTCCTTGACCGGTTCCAGATCCATCTTGACGGTCAGGAGACCGCCGCACCTGGGACAGATGTTGACGAAGGGGTCGTCGACCTCCACGCCGCAGTCCCAGCAGACTACCTTGTGTGCTGCCATTTCAAATCCTCCTGCAACCGGAGCCGGGCTCCGTGATCCAGGTGTCGCATTTCATGTCGTTCTCGGCGTAGAGTGCCACTATGCTCTCGGCGATGGCCTCGCCCTGGTGGGAGCTCTTGTCGTAGAATGAGATGATACAGGGGCCGGAGCCTCCGAGGAACGATGCGATTGCTCCGTGGGACATCGCGGCCGCCTCCGCCTTCTTGAGGTAGGGGACCAGCTTCGTCCTGGCGGGCTCGAAGACGGCGTCCTTCACGGACCTGCCGATGAGTCCCAGGTCTCCGGTCTGCATGCCGTAGACCATGCATGCGGCGTTCCCGAGGTGGAACACCATGTCCTTGACGGGGACCTCGTGGGGGAGGACCATCCTCGACTCCCTGGTGGGCACCATGACGTCGGGCATGGCCACGACGATGCCGAGGTTCTCCGGGGGTTTGATGGAGATGACCTCGAACGGCTCGTAGGAGCGGATGACGGTGAAGCCTCCGAGCACGCAGGGCGCGACGTTGTCGGCGTGGAACCCGCCGGATGTGACGTCCTCGGCGTGGGCCGCGCAGAGCACGACCTCCTGAGGGCTCAGCTTCTCGCCGCAGAGGATGTGGGCGAGGAATGCTCCTCCGGCCGCGGATGCTCCGGAGGACCCGATGCCGCTGCAGGGCCTGATGCCCTTCTTGATCTTGATCTCGATGCCGAAGTCGGCGTCGCACCTCCTGAGGACCTCCATGGCGGCGATGCTCACGGAGTTCTGCTCGGGGTCGGTGGGGATGCTCTCTGATCCGGGTCCCGTGACCTCGGAGATCACGATTCCGGACTCGATCTTCCTTCCCTCGATGATGTCGTAGGGGTCCTTGAGAGCCAGTCCGAATACGTCGAAACCGGCTCCGATGTTGGATGTGGTCGCAGGCGCAGCTATCCTAATCCATTCTTCGGCCATTGTACTCACGCGTTCCTGCCGGGCGGTACCGCGCGAGCGGTTAAAATGGTATGCCTAGGATGTTT
>CAZLMR010000286.1:0-1700 GCA_964560575.1 uncultured Methanomassiliicoccales archaeon
CCCCATCGAGACCGAGGTCTTCATCCAGGGGGCCCTCTGCTACTGCATGTCGGGCGGATGTCTCATGTCCAGCTTCATGGGCGGACGTAGCGGCAACCGCGGGTCGTGCGCTCAGCCCTGCAGGAAGCGCTACGATTCCGAATCCCGCAGCGGATATCTTCTGAGCTGCGCGGACCTGTTCGGCGTCGACCACATAGAGAGGCTCAGGTCGATCGGCGTGAGCTCCCTGAAGATCGAGGGGCGCATGAGGTCCCCGGCATACGCGTACCTGTCCGCCAAGGTGTACTCCATGGCGGAGGACGGCGATTTCTCCGAGGAGTACGAGGACGCCCTCAAGCTCCTGAGGACCGTGTTCAACCGCGGAACCTGCACCGGATACCTCGACGGGGTCGAATCCCCGGTCCAGTCGCTCTACCCTGACAACAGGGGGTTCCACCTGGGAACCGTCGACATCTCCGACCGCTCCTTCAGGTGGAGGGGCGAGGAGCCAATAGGGATCAAGGACGGAATCTCCATCTTCAAGGGGGACGAGAAGGTCGGGGGGTTCAAGGTCACGGAGACGGACCCCATCAGGGTGCCCTTCAAGATCCCGGACGGAAGGTACGAGATATACCGCACCTACGACCCGCGCATCGACGTCATCAAGAACATGATCGGGGAAACGCCCAAGCTGGACGGGAAGACTCCCAGGCACCATCAGGACGTGATCCCGGAGAAGCTCCCGCACAGGAGCAGGAAGCCCGAGTTCTCCGCCTACGTGAACACCCTGAAGACGCTGGACGCTGTCCTGCCCTATGTGGACAGGGTCTACTTCGAGCATGGGGACAAGCTCGACGAGGCCAGGGAGATGTGCTCCGCCAAGGGCGTGGAGTGCGTCGACCTGCTGCCAAGGTTCGATGCCCTGGACGAGCTCTCCTCGGACGGCCCGGTGATGGTCAATGGCCCCGGCCAGTACAGGAAATGCCGCGGTGCCTCCAGGATCTACGCGAGCAGCGTCTTCAACTGCTACAACTCATGGTTCCCGTTGGATGTGTACCAGACCACGCTGTCCGTGGAGCTCTCCAGGAACGAGGTCTCCGACCTCATCGCCCATTCCCCCGGAAGGTTCGAGGTCATGGGATTCGGCAGGACCGAGCTCATGTACTCCCGCGACCCGGGCATCGAGAGCGGTTCCATCAGGGACGAGAAGGAGGCGTCGTTCCCCGTATACAGGGACAGGCGCGGGTTCGCCCACATCCTGAACTCGGTCGACCTGTTCCTCCTGGACAGTGTGGAGGAGCTCGGAAGGTCCGGCGTGTCGTCCATAGGCCTGGACCTGAGGAAGCGCCCTCCGGTCCTAGCCAAGGCCGTGGGCCAGTATGCCAGGTCCCCGGACCAGAGGCTCAGGGCCAAGATCGAGGAGATGTGCGGCGGCTTCACCTACGGACTCTACCGCCGCGGTCTGTGACGTGCACGCACGGTGTCCGTTTTATATCCCAAGACAGCGGACGCCATCCACATGAGGTCGGATCGCAGAGGTGACATGGGTTTCATGGAGGCCATGGTGGCCTTCATGGCGGTATCGATCGTGTTGACTGCGTTCATGGGGACGCTGGCCACGACCACGGTGGTGACGGCGGATCCCACGGGGTCGCTCGATCCCGGGGAGTTCACGGGGGTCATAGAGGACGGCGTGTTCGTGCCAGGTTTCGTAGAGTACA
>CAZLMR010000287.1:0-1666 GCA_964560575.1 uncultured Methanomassiliicoccales archaeon
CTACAAGAGCTTCGACGAGATGATGATGTGTCCGCTGAGCCTGTCCGCGATCGTGATGGGCAAGTGCATGCTCGGGATCGTTCGCGGTCTGATTGCCAGCGGTCTGATCTACATCCTTGGGCTCTGCCTCCCACAGGCGCCGGAGCTCGTCGCGTCGCCGCTGGTCGTCCTCTGCATCGTCCTGTCGTGCGTCGTGTTCTCGATGCTGGGGATGGCTGCCGCGCTGATCGCCAAATCGCATCAGAGCATGGCGACCTTCAACAGCCTGATCATCCTGCCTATGACCTTCCTCTGCGGCACGTTCTTCTCGGTATCCGATCTGAACGTGGTGTTCCAGGCGATACTCTACTGTCTTCCGCTCACACATGCGAGCGAATGCATCAGGGCCGCAGCGCTTCCGGACTACCTCCCGTTCCCGGTAGAGTCCCTCGTGGTTCTCATCGCGTTCGGCGTGGCGTTCTTCGCCCTGGACCATTGGCTACTCAAGACCAGGAAGGTCTGAGGACCCATTCCCGGGGGCGGGGTTCCGCCCCCGGTCAGCATCTGTTCGTCCTTATCAGCCAGTAGCAGGCGGAGAAGAACACGACCATGTACGCCAACAGGATCAGCACCGAGTCCAGAGGGACCCCGGTGTCCAGCATGAGCCCCCTCATGACCTCGCTCACATGGGTCAGCGGGAGCGCGTAGACTATCCACGATGCCGCGTCGGGGAGTGCCGACACGTCGAACAGGGTGCCGCAGAGGAACGTCATCGGGATGATGACGACGCTCGTGAAGAGATTGAGCCTCTGGGTGTGGTTGCACAGCATCCCGGCCAGCATGCCGAAGCAGGAGAATGTGAACCCTCCGATGACTATCGCCACGAACATCCACGGGTCGAAGGTCACATCTGGGGATATCAGATGTCCGACGATCATTATGGCGGTGCAGCTGATGAGCGCCCTCGCCGTTCCGGCCAGCGTCTTCCCGAGCACCATGGACGATATGTGGATGGGGCAGAGCTTCAGCTCGTCGAAGCTCATGTAGAACAGCCTCTGGAGCAGGATCTTCATCGACACCGTGCTGAAAGTCGCGGACAGGGTGGTCAGCGCGATTATACCGGGGATTATGAACGCGATGTACTGCGAGCTGCCCTGCTCCATGCTCCCTCCCAGTCCGAAGCCGAATGCCAGGAGGTACAGCAGGGGACCGACCAGGCAGGTGACCAGCACCTCGACGATGTTGTCCCGTATGTACACCAGGTCGCCCCAGGCCACCCTGTACGTCTCATCCAGAATCGTAAGAGGACCGATCATGCCAGGCGCCCTCCCGAGCCGTCGGTTATCGAGAGGTACACATCCTCGAGCGTCGTCCTGCGGATGTTGAAGTACGTGTCCCCCAGACCGTTCGCTAAGGCCTTCGCCGACTCGCGGTCCGGGAAGTGCCTGCGGGAGATCCTCCCATCCTGGTCGGACATCTCCACGGTGACCCTGCCCACGATGTCGCGCAGTTCGTCCACGGTCCCTATCGCTACGAGTCTCCCGCGGTCCATTATGGCGACCCTGTCGCAGAGGAGCTCCGCCTCCTCCATGTAGTGGGTGGTCAGGAAGATTGTCGTCCCATGCGAGTTGAGGGTCCTCACCAGGTTCCAGAGCACGTGACGCGACATGGTGTCGAGGCCGGCGGT
>CAZLMR010000288.1:0-1648 GCA_964560575.1 uncultured Methanomassiliicoccales archaeon
GACGACAGGCGCAAGCTGCCCAAGAACTCGCTCGGACCCGGTGCCCGTGCGAAGAAGCAGAAGTCCTACCGTTGAGGTGCTGGTATGATAATTCCTGTGAGATGCTTCACATGCGGAAGGGTCGTCGGATCGGCGTACCCCGAGTACGTGAAACGCGTGAGCATGGGCGAGGATCCGAAAGCGGTTCTCGACGACCTCGGATTCGAGAGGTACTGCTGCCGCAGGATGATCGTTTCCCACGCCGACCTCATCGGAGAGATTGCTCCGCTCGGATGAATATCCAGCTGGGACGGCTTCCGTCCCAGCGTCAACTTTTTAAACCAAAACACTTTCCCCCGTCTCATACGGGCCCGTGGGGTAGCTTGGTATCCTTCGTGCTTGGGGTGCACGTAACTCCAGTTCAAATCTGGGCGGGCCCACTTCTGCATCCCCCATTCCTCGATGATTCCCAGTCGCGTTGTCCGTTCCCGTGTCCGCAGATTCATCATCCGACCGGGACGTTTCCGAACGAGCCCTTATCATCAACCAGCGCATTCGCCCACCATCCGTTCACGGAGGTATGTCTCATGCAGCACAAGGTGAAGATGACCGTCATCGACAAGAAGGTGTATCCGGAACTCCAGGAGCAGTACTGTGCGGACCCGGAGGCCGGTCCGTGTCCCTGCTACAATATCGGGGACGAGTTCGTCTTCGAGCGCTACGACGACCGTGACAGCTTCTGGTGCATGGGTCTGAACACCCTCGTGAAGTCAGACCACCCGGTCGACGGGATCGCGGGCGGCCCAAACGTCCCCCACTGCTCGGAGCTCTGGGACGCGGTGTCCAGGTACATCTACGCCGGACTGCAGGGCGGCTCCATCATGAGGGGATGGATGGATGACGACAGGGTGATGATCGCCTGTTGCAGCGACGGCACCAGGCCCGTCATATTCAGGATCGAGAGGATGGACTACTTCGCCATCCGCTACGAGGGTGAGATTGACGAGGACCTCGTCCGCTACAATCTGATGTCCAAGTTCGGCGTCAAGGACGTCGCGTTCAGGGACGGTTTCATAGAGGTCTACGTCACCAAGGACGGGAACGAGGGCGCAGTTCGCCAGGGGGCGACCTCCGCAGGCGTGAACGTCGTCCGCATCGACTGACCTGCCACGGGGTTCACCGAGGGATCCGATGTTCAGGTTCGAGGTGTCCGACCATCTCACCGAGGATGCCATCCGCATCCGTCAGGAGGTCTTCGTGGACGAGCAGGGCTTCGTCGTGGAGTTCGACGACCGCGATTCCGTGTCGACGCACATTGTCCTCTATGACGATGCCGTGCCCGTCGGCGTCTGCCGCATAGTGCCGGAGGGCGAAGGCCTGTGCTCCATAGGCAGGGTGGCGGTGTCGAAGCCCTACCGCGGCAGGTCGCTCGGGTCCGAGATAATGCGCGAGGCGGAGGCGGTCGCACGCTCCAGAGGGATCCCCGAGGTGTTCGTCTCCGCACAGGTGAGGGCGATGCCGTTCTACGAGTCGCTGGGGTACATCGCCGAGGGGGAGCAGTACCTGGACGAGTACTGCCCGCACATCAGGATGTGCAAGTCGCTGTGATCGCTCCGAACGGATCATGCAGAGGTCGGAGAGGGGGCACCCCTCGCATCTCGGTCTCTTC
>CAZLMR010000289.1:0-1642 GCA_964560575.1 uncultured Methanomassiliicoccales archaeon
GGATAACTGCCTCGTCATCGGCGACCTGCACATCGGTGTGGAATCCCATCTGAGATCCAAGGGATTCCATCTCACATCCCGCACCTCCGACATGCACGACTCCATCCTGGAAGCCGCTGACGATGATGTGACGAGACTGATCGTCATCGGCGATGTGAAGGACTCCGTCCCCGGATCCACCAAACAGGAATACAGGGAGATCCCCGACTTCTTCGAGAGCCTGTTCGAGAGGTTCGACATGATAGACGTCGTCCGTGGGAACCATGACACGAGCATCGAGGAGTTCCTTCCCGGAAGGGTGAAGATCCGTCCGGCGACAGGGTTAAGACTGGATGACGTCGGCTTCGTCCATGGGCACACCTGGCCATCCGAGGATGTGATGGATTGCAAGACGCTCGTGATGGCCCACAACCACCCCGCCGTCATGTTCAAAGACGGCGTAGGGAGACGCACGACAGAACCGTGCTGGTTCAGGGGAAGATTCACCGAGGGGGTTGCGGACGCCAGATACCCGCGCCTTCCCGAGGGATTCATAGTCGTGCCCGCGTTCAACCGCATGCTGGGAGGCTCTCCCGTCAATGTGATCGGGGAGGATCTCCTGGGGCCCATCCTCAACAGCGACCTCGTCGATGTGGACAACGCGCATCTCTATCTTCTGGATGGCATCGACCTAGGTAAGCGCTGCGACCTGATGGTCACAGGCAAGGACTACAGCAGGTACAAAGACGGTCCCCAGAGAAGGGCGAAATACTCCTGACCCCCCTTTATTTCCATTGAAGATTCGTCATCGTCAGAATCGTTGTCCAGAGACGGCCTGCTGGAATCCGGAACCTTCCATAGAACCTCTGATCATTATAAAAGAAGGGCCTGCTGGTACATAAACAGCAGATTCCGAAGCGAATACGTCCGTGTTTCAATGGAAAGCACACCTGATTTCCGATGGAAATCCAAGTGCCGGAACATCTCATTGGAAATATCGAATGGAAAACAGAGGAAAAGGTGGGAGGGGTTTCCCCCTCCGTTTTTACTGGTTTCAGTTGCGGCTGACGACGTCGTAGAGGGAGCCGTCGGCGTTCCTGATCTCGGCGGTCAGAGGCATCTGGCCGGGGAGAGCATGGGTAGCGCAGGAGTTGCAGGGGTCGTAGGCCCTGAACGCCATCTCCACCATGTTCAGGAGACCGGGGGAGACCTCGAAGTTGTGGATCAGAGCCTTGGCGACCTTGGCCACATCCATGCAGATCGGACCGTTGTTGTTGGTGGTTCCGACCACGAGGTTGCATGCGGTCACGATTCCGTTCTCGTCGCAGGTGTAGTCGTGGGTCAAGGTTCCACGGGGAGCCTCGACACATCCGACACCGCGTCCGCCGGGGACGATGTCCTTCTGCTTGATGTCGCCGCTGGTGAGATCGGGGTTCTGAGCGTCCTCGAGACACTTCTCGGCGCAGCAGACCATCTCGATGATCCTTGCCCAGTGGGTGACCAGGGTGTGCTGGCAGGGTCCGTTGACACCGGCGTCCTTCAGGATGCCGCGGTACTCCTGCAGAGCGTCGTTGGCCAGGGGCGTGGGCATCTCCTTGCACACGTTGAGCCTGGACAGCGGGGAGGCCCTGTAGAGACCGGAGTCGGGTCCGTCGACCAGTCC
>CAZLMR010000290.1:0-1635 GCA_964560575.1 uncultured Methanomassiliicoccales archaeon
AATGGTCGCCCCTATGACACCCTACGAGAGGGCTATTGCCACCCTGCAGAACGAGCCCGTCGACGAGTTCGCCGCCTACCCCCTGGTCTGCGGACTCCAGAGGAGGCTCCTCCCCGGAACCGTGACCTACAAGCAGTGGGCCACCGACTCCGACCTCTGCGCCCAGTCCTACATCGAGGGATTCAACAAGTGGAAGTTCCCCTTCACCGTCACCCTCGAGGACCTGTCCGTCACCGCCCACGACCTGGGCGCCAACGTCAGGATGGACAAGGAGAACACCCCCTTCGTCGACGGACACATCATCCACGACATGGAGGACTACGACAAGATCCAGGCTCCCGATGTGACCCAGGGAAGGACCGGTCACCTCATCAGGATGAACCACAAGGTCGTAGAGGGACTGAAGGACAAGTCCTTCGTCATCGCGTTCCTGGAGGGACCCCTCCTCACGCTGTCCCAGTCCGCCGGTGCCGAGAGGCTGTTCATGGACATGTTCACCGACCCCGCACCCGTCCACAGGGCTCTGGAGCAGACCACCAAGATGTGCTGCGACGCCGTCGACAAGATCGCCGAGGCCGGAGTCCAGGGAATGTGCTGGGACTACCTCTGGGGTAACTACACCGTTCTCGGAGACAAAGAGTACGCCGAGTTCGAGGGTGACAAGTACGCCAAAGCGACCAACGAGGCCACCCGCAGGAACGGACTCGGACTCGGAATCCACAACTGCGCGGACATGCCCCACCTGGACACCCAGATCAACAAGTTCGGAGTCGACGTGTACTCCCTCGCCTACTACCCCCTGGCCGAGGCTTCCCCCAACATGACCAAGGTCATCGAGGACGGATACGCCGACAACTGTACCATCTTCGGTAACATCGACCCCCAGATGTTCATGAGGAACACCTACGAGCAGGTCGAGAAGACCACCCTGGACCTGTGCCAGGAGGCCAAGACCGCTCTGTGCAAGAAGGGCCTCAACAGCCACTTCTGCGTGTCCTCCGGATGCGAGGTGCCTCCGGACCTCGAGTGTCACATCGACAACGTCACCGCTGTCATGGAAGCGGTGCACAAGTTCGGTGCCTGATAGGAAACAACTTCACCCCGCCTTCGGGCGGGGGCCCATCAAGCTCACAGGGATCGGCAGGACATTGGTCCGTCGCGGTGCTCCCGAACCGCACGGGCCCCGGTCCCACATCACTCTCATCCCCGTTTGCCGGGGGTGTACCGGATCGGGCGTGTTCGGACGTCCGGATCTATTTCCTCCTGGGTCCGCGGGTACCTACCTCAAAAACCCGCACCCTTATCCCATCGTGTATCTCGACGGAGGGATGCTTATCTCGAACCTTGCTCCGCGGTCGGATTCCACGCAGGCGATCCCGAATCCGGATGCCTGGCAGATGTTCTTGGCGAGGAACATCCCGAACTTGCCGTCCTCCGTGTCGTCGAAGACTTTCTCCCTGATGTCGGTGGGGATGCCGCATCCGTTGTCGGTGTAGATGATCGTCAGGTCGCCGTTCTGGATTCTGAACGAGATCTCGACCGTCGAGGCACCGCCTCCATGGACGATGGTGTTGGAGAGGAGATGTCTGAACACCGAATGGAAGGCGGAGTCGGCCAACACCCTGATGCCGTCTA
>CAZLMR010000291.1:0-1627 GCA_964560575.1 uncultured Methanomassiliicoccales archaeon
ACGGGCACGGTGAGCTCCCTGGCGGCGATGACCGGCACTCCGACCTCGTTGATGGACAGCAGGGGGTCGGGGGAGATGACTGTACGCGCGGAGAAGTTCACACGCTTTCCGGACAGGTTGGATCTGAAACGTCCCTCCTTACCCTTGAGCCTCTGCGCCAGGGTCTTGAGGGGACGGCCGGACCTGTGCCTCGCGGGCGGGATTCCGGAGGTCTGGTTGTCGAAGTATGTGGTGACGTGGTACTGGAGCAGCTCCCAGAGATCCTCGACGATCAGCTGGGGGGCACCGGCGTCACGGTTCTCCCTGAGCCTCTGGTTGATCCTCAGGACATCGACCAGCTTGTGGGTCAGGTCGTCCTCGGACCTGTCTCCGGAGTCCAGGGTGATGGAGGGCCTCACGGTGACCGGGGGAACGGCCAGAGCCGTCAGGACCATCCACTCGGGCCTGCATGTGGAGGGCTCGATTCCGAGGGTCACGAGGTCCTCGTCGGGGATCCTCTCGAGCCTCTCGCGGACCTCCTTGGGCGTGAGCTTGTGGTTGTCCTCGATCTCGCGGAAGGTGGTGGGCTTGTCGAGCTTGATCTTGATCTGCTCGGCACCGCAGTAGGGGCACACGCCCTTTCCGGACGCGTCCTTGGCGGTCTCCTTGGAGAAGTTCTTCACCTCGATGGTTCCTCCTCCGAGCTCCTCCATCCTCTCCATGCTCTCCCTGCGGGCCTGGATCTGGTCCTCGGAGAGCATCAGCCTGCCGCACTTGCAGCAGGTGGACTCCAGGAGCATCTTGATGTCCTTGATGAATCCCACGTGGATGACGGGCAGGGCGAGGTCGATGTGGCCGAAGTGCCCGGGGCACTCGTCCACCTTGCAACCGCAGGTCTTGCAGCGGAGTCCGGGCTCGATGACTCCCATGTGCGGGTCCATGAGACCCATCTCGATGGGGTAGCCCTCCTCGTCGTAGGTGTCTGCGGTGATGACCTTGGTGGCAGACATCTTCCTGATCTCCTCGGGGGAGACGCAGGAGAATTTGATCGATCCGATCCTCTTGGTGATACCGCGAACTGTCATCTCAAGTCCTCCAGCTGAAGCCTCATGGCGACACCAAGCGACAGGAGCTCATCCATGAGGAGTTTGAACGCGTACGAAGTCTGTACGAGGTAGATGTTGGTGTTGTTCTTGCACACCGGGCAGTACAGCGATCCGTGCCTGTCCATGATGGCGATGTGTCCGCACTTGGGGTTGCCGCAGATATACTGCTGGGTTCCGTCGGACTCGTCGAGCAGCCTGTCCTTGATGACCATGGCGGCTCCGTGACCGATCAGACAGTCCCTCTCCATCTCTCCGAACCTGAGACCTCCCTGCCTGGAACGTCCCTCGGTGGGCTGCCTGGTGAGGATCTGGACGGGTCCCCTGGACCTGACATGCATCTTTCCGCTGACCATGTGGTGCAGCTTCTCGTAGAAGATGACCCCGGTGTAGACGTCTGCCTGGATCATGCGGCCGGTCCTTCCGTCGTACATGACCTCCTTACCGGACCTGCTGAAGCCGTTCCTGACGAGACCGTCGCGGATGGACTCCTCGTTCTCTCCGGAGAACGCGGTACCGTCGATGATGCGTCCCTCCATGGAACC
>CAZLMR010000292.1:0-1609 GCA_964560575.1 uncultured Methanomassiliicoccales archaeon
ATGACGGCACGGTGGTGGTCTCCGGCATGCCCCGAAGATGCATGATGGCAGTCACAACGGACGGAGCCGTCAGGAAGAGGGTCACGGAACTCGTGGCCACAATGGAGGAACTGGAATGAAGATGGAAATTACCCAGAAGAAAGAGAACCCTCTGCAGAAAAGGGTCGAGGTCTACTTCACCATCGACCACAACGGAGAGGCAACCCCCGGCAGGAACGCCGTCGCCGAGGAGGTCGCCAAACAGACCGATTCCAAGAGGAACTGCGTCGTCGTCGACAACATCGAGTCCGTCTACGGAAAGGGCATGTCCAAGGGATACGCCAAGGTCTACGACAACATGGAGGCCGCCCTCGAGTTCGACAGGGAGTACCTCCTGAAGAGGAACGGAATCGAGGCCCCCAAGCCCGAGGAGCCCGCCGCAGAGGAAGCCCAGGAGTGATTCGAATGGCAAAAGCACCCGCACCCAAGAAATCCATCGCCAAGAAGGACGCATACAAGGTCGAGGGCGACAAGCTCGTCAGGACCAAGCCCGTCTGCCCCAAGTGCGGACCCGGCGTGTTCATGGCCACCCACAAGGACCGTGTGTCCTGCGGTAACTGCGGATACACCGAGTTCAAGCAGAACTGAGAAGAGATCAACATCTTCAATCCGCCTCCACCCTCTCACCAGGAGGCTCAGGATCGCCGGGGCGAAACCCGCCCCGGCATAACTTCTCTTCTTATCAAACCCCACAACCCGATGGGCCCGTAGTATAGCTTGGATAGCATGGGGGCCTCCGGAGCCTCAGACTCGGGTTCGAATCCCGACGGGCCCGCTCACTTGTCCATCGTCTACCATTCATCGGACTGCTATGTAATCACAATGATTCCAACAGGCATACGCATCCCTGTCGTCCGTCTATCCCATCACACTTTTTATAGTGCCAGACATCGGAAACAATCGATGGATGGAACCATCAGCCCACAGAATTTATACTACCATCTAGATTCCATCAGGCAATGACGAAGGGGCGCATTCCACCTAGAAGCGAGCTTGCACAGCTTCCCCGCACCGTTCATGGGGGGCAGGGCTGGAAGCTCGAGAACGTCGAGGATTACAGTCACAATCTCAACCCCTTCGGACCTCCAGAGGATCTCGGCGAGATAATCGCCACCGCCGTGTCCGATGTGGGACACTATCCAGACGACTCATGCACGGAGCTGAAGGAGGTCATATCGAAGACGTTCAACGTGGGGTTCGACTGCATCTCGGTAGGGGCCGGATCCTCCGACATCATCAGGAACGTCCCCAACACGTTCTACGAGAGGGGGTCCAAGGTGGTGATCCCCAACCCATCGTTCGCGGAGTACACGCAGCAGTGCAGGATCGTCGGCGCCGACGTCCAGCCTTTCATGCTGGAGCCGGAGGAGGACTTCAGGATAGATGCCGACAGGCTCCTGGAGGCCGCTGAGGGGGCCAAGGCGGTATACATCTGCAACCCCAACAACCCCACCGGCAGGGTGGAGCCCAGGGACAAGCTCATGCGCATAGCGAGGGAGCTGGAGGAGCAGGGGACCATCCTGTTCCTGGACGAGACCCTCCTGGAGCTGGTCCCGGGATACACCGACAT
>CAZLMR010000293.1:0-1602 GCA_964560575.1 uncultured Methanomassiliicoccales archaeon
CATCCGCCGACTCGCCCACGGTACACGATGTGCAGTCCACCTCGAACACCGGGATGTCGGACTCCGTGGCCTCGCAGAGTATCACGTCCAGGACCTCCGCCTGCACGTTCTCCCTGACCTTGTCCGGACCGTACCCTCTGGCCTCGAGGCGTCCGGCGAGGACGGACGGGGCGCAGCGGAGGACGATGATCCCGTGGGAGTCCATGAAATGGGACAGATGACTGTCCAATATGACGATCCCGTCGGATTCCCTGAAGCCCTCCAGGGCATCATTAAGAAGGTCCAGGTCCACCTCGTGGGTGTCCCTGGCCACGTCCAGTTCACCCATCAGGCCGTTTTCGATGATGAAACGCTTTCCGTCCACCACATCGTATCCTCTGCGGCGGAGTTCCTCCGAGACGGACGATTTCCCGGTGCCCGGCGTACCGGTCAGAGCGTACATGGTCATGGCCGAGTGAAGACGCTGGGCACGGATATCGTTGTCGTTCCGGATCGGGAAAAAGCGGAAGGGCCGGCATCCCGGCCCGTCCAGGTTTGTCAGGTTCTCAGTGGATGGAGCCGAAGTAGGGCTCGGCCCTCTCGACGACCGCGTCCCAGGACGGGACGTTCGTCAGCGCGCCGACCTCGGCCACCACGAAGGATGACACGGCAGCGGCCAGGACCAGCGCCTCCGGCACGTCGTAGCCCCTGTACAGGGCTGTGTAGAACCCGGCGCGGTAGTTGTCACCGGCACCTGTGACGTCGACGACCCTGTCGGCCTTGACGGCGGGGATCGAGACGACCTCGTCGCCCACCTTCGCACGGCTTCCCTTGTCCCCGTCGGTGCGCACGACCAGGCCCGGCGCGGCATCCAGGACATCGTCGATGCCGAGGTACCTGCAGATGGTCTCCGCCTCCAGCTCGTTGCAGAACAGGGCGTCGGCGAAGGGCATGGCCTCCTCCAGGAGCCCTGCGTTCCAGACGCGGTGGACCTCCTGGGCGGGATCCAGCGAGATGTCGGGCCCTCCCTTCAGCTCCTCCATCAGGGAGATGTAGTACGAGGGCTGACCGGTGCAGAAGTGGACCTTGCGGGACCTGGACGCCATGCCCGTCAGCCTGACCCCGAGGGAATCGGCGTGGCCCTGGGGGCCCTGATAGAAGAAGACCCTCGTGTTGAGCTCGCTGTCGTTGATGATCACGCATGTCGAGGTCTCCTCGTCCTCCAATGTGACGACCTCGTCCATGATCAATCCGGAATCCCTCATGAAGTCCGTGTACTTCCCGGGGAAATCGGGTCCTATGAACGCGCAGAGCGCCGTGGGGCAGCCGAGCTTGGCCGCCGACACGGCGATGTTCGGGCCGGTGCCGCCGAGCGTGGTCTTCTTGGACAGCGCGTCGGCGGTTATCCCCGGCTTGAGGAACTGGTCTATCGATATGATCTGGTCCACGGTCACGTGGCCGTACACCGATAGGAAGGGATTGCTCAGGTGCCTTCCTCCCAGCCGGTGACATACTTTATCTGCGCGTCGGTGAGGGTGTCGATGGACACGCCCATGGACCTGAGCTTGATGTTGGCGATCTCCATGTCGATCTCGTTCGGCACGGCGTACACCTGGTTCTCCA
>CAZLMR010000294.1:0-1594 GCA_964560575.1 uncultured Methanomassiliicoccales archaeon
CCCGTATTTCGGGAAGCTCTCGGACAGGGTCGCCGACAAGCGCATACTCCCGACAGTCGGGATGCTGATCACAGCGGCGGGGATCGCGATCGTGATGTTGTACGACGTCACACCCTCGTTCCCGCTGATTGTCGCCACCATGGTCCTGGTCGGATTCGGTCTGTCCGTGTTCTCGGCACCGAACACATCCGTCATCATGGGATCGGTGGATCCGAGGGAGACCGGCGAGGCCTCGGCGATGGTCGCTGTCATGAGACAGACGGGCATGATGGTGAGCATGGGAACGGCCATGCTGTTCATCTCCCTGATCATGGGATCAGCCGACAACATCGTCCCGGAGACCTACGGCGGCTTCGTGGAGGTGCTGAGATACTCGTTCGCGATTTGCACGGTTGCCTGTTTGGTGGGCGCCGTGGCATCCATGTTCAGAGGCAGGGAGCCGTCCGGTCCGGCTGCTGACCGGACATGATCCCGGTGACTGCGCGACCATGGTCGTCAATACAGATATTACAAAGATTACATTGTAATGTAATTATATCCAGTGCACCATGACATATCGGTGATCAGAACGAACGTCCACGGAAGTACAGCGGACCCAAGGGATACGGATGGGCGCCGCATCGGGAACGGATCGGGGAGGCACACCCCGAAGGGAAACAAGGTCGCGGGATGCCGCCACTCCGCGGCCCCACAGGGGGCGGAACCATGACCGAGAGCATGTACTGCAGGGCCGTCGATGCCGACATACCCGTCGGCGGGAGGCTGTGCGCGAACTGTCCGCTCTGCGGCGGCAGCCAGAGGGACTGCGTCTACACGGAGAACGGGAAGACGTTCCCCGATTTCGTCGACGGGAGCAGGTGGTCCCGGGATTACGATGTGTTCCAACGGGCGATCCAATACGCGGCGGAGGCCCACAAGGGGACCCATCGCAAGGGCAGACCCGACATGCCGTACATCTCGCATCCTATGGAGGCGGCAATGATCGCCTGCACGATGACGGACGACCCGGAGATCCTCGCCGCAGCCGCCCTTCACGATGTCGTGGAGGACACACCGTATACCATGGCCGACATCGAGCGCGAGTTCGGCGAGCGCATCGCGGGGATTGTGGGGCACGAGAGCGAGGACAAGCATCCGGAGATGCCGCCGTCGGAGTCATGGGAACTCCGCAAGAGGGTGTTCCTGGGCGATCTGGGGAATGCCCCGATAGAGGCGAAGATGATTGCATTGGCCGACAAGCTGTCCAACATGCGCTCCATGGCCGAGGACCATGCCCAGGACGGGGATGCCATGTGGGAGAAGTTCAACATGAGGGATCCGTCCAAGCAGGAATGGTACTACCGTTCTGTGGCAGAGGCGCTGCGGGAGCTTTCTGATACGGAGGCATGGAAGGAATACATCGTATTGTGCGACGAGGTCTTCGGAAGGCATCGACCGGTCCGACGATCGGAACCCTCTCACGGGAAGGACAGGGCAGGAGAACCATAGGTCACGTCTGGGAGCAGGCGTCGGACAGTATCGGAATCATCATCGATGAGGGTGGATACGCAACGGCACGGATTCAATGAAGGTCATCGACAAGGAAACGAAAGGG
>CAZLMR010000295.1:0-1592 GCA_964560575.1 uncultured Methanomassiliicoccales archaeon
GCACTGTCGATGAGGCGGTCGAGAAGATCGGGTCCTTCGAGCCCGACGTCGTCATGCTCGACTCATGGGTCGGCGATGAGGACGGTATGCGCGTCATTTCCCGCTCCAGGGAGGAGTATCCCGGGGTGGATCTGAAGGTCATTCTAATAAAGACCGCCAGCGAGGTTGCGCCCACCGACAACCAGTACATCAAAGGCTGGGTGGACAAGCCGTTCAAGTCATCCGACATCCTGGAGGCCGTGGAGAACCTGAAGATCTCCGAGGCCGCCGCAGAGGTCGCGGAGACCCAGAGGAAGACCAGGATGAAGCAGAGGCAGAGGAGCGAGCGCGGGGGATTCCTCCACAGGAGGAAGGAGAAACCCGTCGAGGCCCTGCCCGACCTGGAGGAGAGCGGAATCGTCTACGGGAGGTCGTACGTTATGTTCGAGCCGGAGCCCGAGAGGATATACGATTTCGTGTCCAGCTTCAACACCGGGGAGTACGATCTGCTGATCATCACCTCGGACAAGGCGAAGGCCATCAAGGAGAGGTTCAGCTATGTCAGCATGGAGGTGATCCCTCTGACATCCAGCGGCAGGTCCGGGTCCATGGAGATCCAGGGTCTCGGAACCCTGATGGTCCGCATCTTCAAGTTCATCGACGAGAAGCAGAAGCCGGTGGTCGTCTTCGACACGTTCGGCGACATCGTCGAGGCCAACGGCATAAACCAGTCTCTCATTATGCTGAAGCAGATCATGTCGGGGGCCACGAAGGACTGCACGTTCGCCGTGTCGATCGACGCAGCGCCGCTGACCGACAAGGACCGTGACATCCTGCTGCACGACATGCAGAATTATGACAAGGAGTGAATTCCGATGCAGATCGAGAAGGTTTGGGCAAGGGAGGTGCTCGACTCCAGGGGGAACCCCACCGTCGAGGCCGAGATTACAGTCAAAGGACACAGGATCACAGCGATCGCACCGTCCGGTGCGTCTACCGGAACCTGGGAGGCTCATGAGCTCAGGGACGGAGGGGACAGGTACGGCGGAAAGGGGGTACTCAAGGCAGTGGAGAACATCCGCACCGAGATCGCCTCCAGGATCACAGGGATGGATCCCACCGACCAGAGGGCCATCGACGAGGCCATGATCGAGCTGGACGGCACCGAGAACAAGAAGAGGCTCGGTGGCAACGCGACTGTCGCCGTCTCCCTCGCGGTCGCGAGGGCCGGTGCATTCGCGGAAGGGGTCCCAGTCTACGAGCACGTGGGCGGAGACCATGTCACGCTCCCGGTCCCGATGCTCAACATCATTAACGGCGGCAAGCACGCCGGAGGCAATCTCAGGATACAGGAGTGCATGATCATCCCTGCCGGAGCGAAGACGTTCTCCGATTGCCTCAGGATGTCCTCCGAGGTCTACATGCATCTCAAGTCCATCCTCAAATCCAAGTACGGGGTCGGAGCCATCAACATCGGTGACGAGGGCGGTTTCGCGCCTCCCCTGGACACCGTCGATGAGGCCCTCTCCACCATCGTGTCCGCCATCTCCGCTGCCGGGTACACTCCCGGCATCGGAGATGGCGGACACGACGGTGGAGAGGGCCTCCTCGCG
>CAZLMR010000296.1:0-1576 GCA_964560575.1 uncultured Methanomassiliicoccales archaeon
ACACGGACTACCAGATCGAGAACGACCTGAAGATGTCCGCCGACGCCATCGCCAAGTCCCAGGGACTGATGGAGAAGGTCAGCAACGCCAACTGATTTCAAAACGGGCCTTCGGGCCCTTCTTTCCATGATTCATGTTCTCCTGGGACCCGCGCGTGTACTCGGAATTCGAGACCGAACGCACACGTCCCGCCATCGACCTGATATCCCGCATTTCGGACCTCAGACCACGTTCGATCGTCGATGTCGGATGCGGACTCGGGAACAGCACCGGACTCCTTGCCCAGGCATTCCCCGATGCGGAGATCGTCGGCATCGACTCGTCCCCCGAGATGGTCGCCAGCGCCGCCGAGAGACTCCCGGATCTGACATTCGAGGTGATGGATGCTCGTGACCTCCCGGATGGATTCGACCTGGTGTTCTCCAGTTCGTGCATCCAATGGATAGCCGATCATGAGTCGCTCATACCCAGGCTCATGGACTCGTTGAGATCTGGAGGGACGCTCGCTGTTCAACTCCCGATGAATCAGGATGAACCGCTGTCGGTCATCGCTGAGGAGGTCGCCACCGAACCACGCTGGCACTATGTCGCCGAAAGACCGACGAGATACGTCCTCCCGAAGCCGGAGAAGTACTATGACATACTGTCGGGATGTTCGGATTCCTTCGATATCTGGACCGTCACCTACTATCACAGGATGGGATCGCTGGAGAGGATGGTCGAGTGGATCAGAGGCACCCGTCTCCGTCCGTACCTGGACCTGCTGAGTGCTGATGAATGCGAGTCGATGGAGTCGGAGATCGCCGCCAGGGTCCGCGAGACGTATCGCCCTGCGGCGGATGGCAACCTCATCATGCGTTATGAGAGGTTCTTCTTCACGGCTCTGAAAAGATGAGGTTCAATCGTCCTCGTCACAGACGAGGATCACGGTGCACTCAGCATTCTTGATGACGTAATCGGAGACGCTCCCCAAGAAGAGTCTGTCTAGGGATGACCTGTCCGACCTGCCTACGATGATCGTCTCACAGTTGAAACGCTCGGCCACATCCAGCACCATCTCGTCCGGCTTGCCGGTCTCGATGATGGAATGCACGATGGCACCAGCGGAGGAGGCTTTCTTCTGTGCCGCCTCCATGTACTCACGCACTGTGGGGTCGGGGTCCTCGGGATCCATCTGGTCCTTCGATACTACGGTCACGATATACAGGGGCTCATTGAAGTTGACAGCATACCTGACGGCATAGTCCAGAGCGCGTTGGCAACTCCTCCTGCCATCATATGCCAGCAGCGTAGTCATAGCATTACGGGACTGGGGTTGCTGGCTATAAACATTGTCCTCACCCCTTCAAAGGATGTGTAAAAGGTTTACCCGGACGGGCAATCCGTCCGGGTTTTGTCCCGTAACCTCAGAGGTCGTAGCTCTTGGGGTTGTAGAGGGGAACGGTGTCCTTGAACTCCTTGACACAGTAGTCGTAGAACTTGTCTGTGTCGTCGGGGAGGGCCTCGAGCTTCTTGATGATGTCCTTCAGGGTATCGAGCTGCTTGTTGGTCAGTCCGAGCTCCTTGGACTCGTAGC
>CAZLMR010000297.1:0-1575 GCA_964560575.1 uncultured Methanomassiliicoccales archaeon
GGAGGTCGTTGATCATGGCGTCGGACCATGACATGAACTCGTCAGCACTCATCGCGACTGCATGGGGGTAGAGGCTCATATCCATACGTAATCCTCCTTTTTCAAGGCGTACACGACACCGAGAATCAGAATCCCGAAGAAGATCATCATCATGAGCTGCGCGTTGGTGGTGAGACCAGAGAACGCGACTGCCCAGATCATGAGGAAGGTTGCAACCAGGTCAAAGACGACAAAAATCAGTGCAAAAGTGTAGTATTGGAACCTGAACTGCACCTGAGCTTCTCCAATGGGCTCCGAACCGCACTCGTACGTGGACTCCATCCACTGAGTGGGTTTCTTGGGTCTGAACAACCTTGAGGCCCACCATGCCAGCGGCGCGAATCCGAGCGCGATAACGCTCACTATCGCTAATGGCATGTAGTACTCAATTAGTGACATTGAATCTCGGCGATGATGTGTTAGTACATAAACATTTCAGAACGCGCATATATATAGGAGGAGCGCACTGGCTGGATGCTTTACGAGCAGCCCGTCCGGGTCCGCCGTCGGAACGCTGGATATGCCCCTCCGGAGACGGTTTTTCGTTGTTGTCAAACGACCATCACATGCCTTCCGACATCCATGATCGCGACCTGTCCGGAGACCTATCCGAACACCCGGTCCCCTACAGTGCCAGATGTCCGGGATTGTATCTCGGGGACGATCTGCGACCGCCCCTTCGCCCCTTGTGCGTCCGTTCCGCATCCGCGCCTCCCCTGACCAGCTCTTAATATGATGTTGGCGTTGTCCCAGCAATGTCAGCGAGCATCGGTTTCATCGGAGCTGGGAAGATGGCGGAGGCACTCATAGGCGGCCTCATTGCCAAGGGAGTTTTCGTAAAGGACGAGATTGTGGCGTGCGCGCCCAGCGAGTCCACCAGACAGAGGGCCTCCGGGAACCATGGCATCCGCATGTACGGAACGGCCAAGGAGGTCTGCAGAGAATCTGAGATCATCGTCCTCGCCGTGAAGCCGAAGCAGGTGCCCGAGGTCTTCGAGGAGGGGCTCGACCTGGACGGGAAGATGCTCGTGAGCATTGTCGCCGGCCTGACGCTGGGGAAGATGGCCGGATACGCACCGAACGCCAAGAACGTGAGGGTTATGCCCAACCACTGCTGCATGGTCCTCGAGGGCGCGATGGGATACTGCTGCGGACCCTCCGTCACCGATGACGACCGCGAGAGGGTCGCGTCGATACTCGGCGCCGTCGGACTCGCCACGGAGGTCGGGGAGGAGTACATGGACGCCATCACGGGCATCGCCGGAAGCTCCCCCGCGTTCCTATACATGGTGATCGACGCCATGGCCGACGCCGGCGTCCTGAACGGACTCTCCCGCGCCGACTCCATAAGGCTGGCGGCGCAGTCGATGCTCGGAGCCTCGAAGATGGTCCTTGAGACGGGGAAGCACCCCGACGTCCTGAGGGACGAGGTGTGCTCTCCCGGCGGGACGACGATAGTCGGAGTCCGCGCCGCCGAGGACATGGGCCTCCGCTCCGCCATGATCGCGGCCATCGATTCCACGATCGAGAGGTCCC
>CAZLMR010000298.1:0-1569 GCA_964560575.1 uncultured Methanomassiliicoccales archaeon
GAGCATGATCAACAAGGCCTCGTCCTCCCCTAGCGGGGACGGGTGCACCGATGTTTAATTCTGTGAACGGGTACGGGATGCCATGTACGAGATCCTCCTAATCAGCGACGACAAAGGATTCACCAACCTTGCGCTCAGGTTCATCCCCCACATCAACGGGATGATCCAGGTGTCCACGGCAACGACCGTCAGGAACGGCATCGCCCAGCTCGAGAGGAACCCGTACACCGACCTCGTCGTCATAGACCACGATGTCACGGTCGACGTCTTCGACCTGATGAACGCCATGGGCAGGGCCTCGACGGACCTGCCGATCATCATGCTGTGCCGCAACCCCACGACCGAGCTCCTCACGGAGGCGCTGAACACCAAGGTCGACTTCTTCCTCGCCCGCGGGGGCAGGGAGCCCATGGAGTTCTTCTCAGAACTGGACCAGAAGATTGTCCTGGCGGCGGAGAAGCAGAGGAACGATTCCCAGCGCCGTGTCAACGAGAGGCGCATGGAGGCCCTGGTGGATATGGCCAAGATGGGGGATCAGGAGTTCCAGAAGGTGGTCCACTTCGCCATGGACAAGAGCATCGAGCTCACCAACAGCAAGATCGGATACGTCTCGATCTACGACAAGGAGGCCAGGGTCCTGAGGATGATGGCTTGGTCCGTGAGCGCCATGAAGCACTGCTCGGTGGGCAGCTACTCGTTCGAGTTCGACCTGGACAGCACCGGGATCTGGGGCGACCCGATACGCACGGGCAAGACGGTCATCGTCAACGACTACGAGAATGACAACAGGGTCCTGAGAAGGGGGCTCCCCATGGGACATGTCCAGCTCACCAGGCTCCTCATGGTTCCCATCTTCCTGAACGGCGAGCTGATCGGCACCGCCGGCGTGGGGAACAAGGAGAGGGACTACACATGGTTCGACGAGGTCCAGCTCCTCAGACTCATGGAGGAGATGTTCACGATCCACTCCAAGCTGGAGGAGATCAAACAGACCCGCGGCCAGGTGGATGTGATAAGGGACCTCATGGAATCCGGACCCTACGGATTCATGTTCGTCACGGTCGACATGAACATCGTCATCCTGAACGACAGATGCGCGGACATCGTCGGCTGCGATCCGGTGAAGTCCTCCTTCGTCCCCCTGGAGGACCTGAACACGCCTGTGGCCGCCCAGCTGAGGGCGGCGATCAACTCCTGCCGCCTGTACGACCGCAGCGAATCCGTGAGGATAACGGTGGACGAGAATGGAGCAGACAAAACCTACGACGCCAGGGTGACGAACCTCAGCGACCCGACGAGACAGAACCCGGGTTTCGCCATCTCCATGGTGGACATCACGGACCTGCAGACCAAGGACGACCTCATCCAGAGGGCGCTGGAGCACATCAGGATCCTCGAGGGTCCGGTCAGCAGCTACACCCGCGAGGTCGTGGAGAGGATGCTGTCGTCCCCCGAGTGCACCGGCAGGCTCCGCGAGGAGACCATGCACATGAAGGAGTCCGTGGACTTCGTCTTCGACTACCGCGACGTGGGGATCAAGGAGCCCGAATGGATGTCCCTATCGGAGAC
>CAZLMR010000299.1:0-1565 GCA_964560575.1 uncultured Methanomassiliicoccales archaeon
TCACGATGGCTTTGAATATTTTGCTGAGAGCTTTGACCTGCAGATCCTCAGATCCTCGGTGTCGATGATCCTCTCCTTGAGGAGGGTGTCCGCGATTATGGTCACAGCGGACGCGGACTGGACGCACTGCATGATGCTGTTCTCGTTCCAGAGGTCCTTGAACAGGTTGTCCATCTTGTGCAGGACAGACCAGTCGTTCTTGGCGGTGACGATGCATGTCTTGGTCCTCATCTCCAGCCTGCTGTCCTTCAGGATCCTGAGGATGCTGAGCTCATGGTCCGTGGTGATGGAGAGCTTCGAGGCATAGCGGCGGCAGGCGATCATCACGGCCTCCTCGTTGTCCACGCCGATGTCCTTCATGATCATCCTGGCGAGCGAAGAGTAGTTGATCAGGCCCTTTGCCACGCAGTCCTTGATGCTGGGGTGGGCGTCTATGTACATCCTGGTCTTCTCGGCGAGACTCTCCTTGATGACGCTTTTGGACATGTCGGATACATTCAGGTCCAACTATATGAATGTTTTAAAATAGACAGAAAAAAGTGAAAAGGTTTGGAAATGAGACAGCGGTGTCACTCACTGGATTGACTCCCTCAGGAGCCTCGTAAACACATCCTTCTGCTCGTCGGTGATGATGAGCGGCGGGATGAGACGGATTGTCCCCCCGTGTGCGACGTTCACCAGCACACCGTTCTCACGGCAGTATGTCTGGACCGCCTTGGCGGTGTCGTTGGAGTCCATCTCCACCCCGATGATGAGCCCGTGTCCGCGGACCTCCCTGATCTTCGGGGAGTCGATCGCCTTCAGGTCAGCCATCCATCTGGAGCCGATGTCCTTGGCGTGAGCGACGATCCCGTCCCTCTTCATGACATCGATCACCGCGCATCCTGCGGCACACACTAGCGGGTTCCCTCCGAAAGTGGTCCCGTGGGTCCCGGGCGTCATGACCTTCGCGATCTCGTCGGTGGAGCAGACCGCTCCGATGGGCGTGCCGCCGCCGAGGGCCTTGGCCATCGTGATGATGTCCGGGACGACATCGAAGTTCTGTATACCGTACCACTCGCCGGTGCGTCCGATCCCGGTCTGCACCTCGTCGGCTATGAGGAGGGTGCCATTATCGGTGCACAGGTCGCGGAGTCCCCTGAAGAACTCCCGAGACGCGACGTGGACGCCGCTCTCACCCTGGATTGGCTCGATTATGACGGCCGCGGTATCCCTGGTGATCCTCTCCTTGACGGACTCCAGGTCGCCGAAGGTGAAGTAATCGTACGAATCGGCTATCAGGGGCTCGAAGGACGCCTGGATGCTCTTCTGGCCCGTGGCCCCCATGGACGCGGATGTCCTCCCGTGGAACCCGTCCAGGGCGGCCAGTATCCTCCCGCGTCCCGTGTAGCGCACCGCCAGCTTCAGGGCTCCCTCGTTGGCTTCGGCGCCGCTGTTACAGAAGAGACTGCGGTCCAGCGCGCCGGGAGTTATCGAGGCGATCCTCTCGGCGAGCTCCGCCTGCTGCTCCACATAGTAGAGGTTGGAGACGTGCGTCATCCTGGCGGCCTGCCCCTGTATCGCCG
>CAZLMR010000300.1:0-1550 GCA_964560575.1 uncultured Methanomassiliicoccales archaeon
GTCGTACGATCTCAACATAAACTTCTGCGTTTCGCAGCTTGGTGGTCTCGACGGCGTGGTCGGCGAGTCCTCCCTTGAACTGCTGGTCGGCTCCCATCCTGGAGTTCTCCTGGTGGGCCTTGAACCTGTCCTGGAAGTCCTTGAGGTCGACCTTCTTGCCCTGCTCGGCCGCGAGCTCCTGGGTGAGCTCGACGGGGAATCCGAAGGTGTCGTAGAGCCTGAACACCATGTCTCCGGGGAGGGTCTCGGCATCGCCGGCCTCGGCGATCATCTCGTTGAACCTTCTGAGTCCCTTCACCAGGGTCTTGTGGAACTTCTCCTCCTCCCCTGTGATGTTGGTGTAGATGAAGTCCTTGTTCCTCTCAAGCTCCGGATAAGCCTTGGAGTACTCGGACACGACCACCTCGGCCACCTGGCGCATGCAGACGTCATCCATCCCGAGCTTGGAGAGGTACCTGCTGGCCCTCCTGATGAGCCTCCTGAGGATGTATCCCTGTCCGATCTTGGCGGGGACGACGCCGTCGCCGAGGATGAACGTGGCGGCCCTGAGGTGGTCGGCGACGATCCTGAACGCGCGGGTGGTCTCCTCGTCGGAGCCGTACTTCTTTCCGGTGATCTCCTCGATCTTCCCGATGATCCCGGTGAAGAGAGGGGTGTCGTAGACAGTCTCCACGTGGTTCAGGACGCGGAGGATCCTCTCCAGTCCCATGCCGGTGTCGACGTTCATCTGCTTGAGGGGTGAGAACTTGCCCTCGGCGTCCTTGAAGTACTGCATGAAGACGTTGTTCCAGATCTCGGTGTACTTCCCGCAGTGGCAGGAGGGTCCGCAGTCGGGTCCGCACTTGGGCCTGCCGTCGTCGAAGAATATCTCGGTGTCGGGTCCGCAGGGCCCGGTCTGTCCGGCGGGACCCCACCAGTTGTCGGCCTTGCCGTAGAAGAAGATCTGGTCGTCGGTCATGCCGTGGCTCCTCCACAGGTCGGCGGTCTCGTCGTCCCTGGGGGCGTCGGCGTCTCCGGCGAAGACGGTGACTGCGAGCTGCTCCCTCTTGATGCCGAGGACCTCGGTGAGGAGCTCGTAGCTCCATGCGATGGATTCCTTCTTGAAGTAGTCGCCCAGCGACCAGTTGCCCAGCATCTCGAAGAACGTGAGGTGGCTGGCGTCGCCGACCTCGTCGATGTCCCCCGTCCTCACGCATTTCTGGAAGTCGGTCAGTCTCCTTCCGGCGGGGTGCTTCTCACCGAGGAGGTAGGGAACCAGAGGGTGCATGCCTGCGGTGGTGAACAGAACGGTGGGGTCGTTCTCGGGTATGAGGGGGGCGGAGCTGATCTGCGCGTGGCCCCTCTCCTTGAAGAAGTTGATGTAGGTCTCTCTCATCTGCTGAGCGTCCATGATGCTCACTCCTGTAACTGTCCCGCGCTATCCAACGCTTCTATTTATATGTGAATAAGGGAGGGATGATATCAAAAGGGATGCGGGGCGGGGCAGGCCGTCCATACGGATAACAGGGACCGCCCATCGGGGACGACATGCGTCCCGCAATGGGCGATGC
>CAZLMR010000301.1:0-1540 GCA_964560575.1 uncultured Methanomassiliicoccales archaeon
GTCCTCGGGGGTGGGGGCCAGAGGCTTCGAGACCCTGCAGTAGTTGTCGTCGGGGATGTTCACCTTCACACCGATGTCCTGGAAGATCGCCTGCGAGTCTATGACTGGCTTGACGAAATCGGAATGCGTGAGCTTGGCGTACCTTAGCGATGACCTCGCGGAGGCCTCCGCGTTGTTGCGGACATCCTTGAACAAGTATCCAGCGGAATGCGCCACGACGATGTTGGAGAAGTTGTTGACCGGCGTGCGACCGTCGAAATCCAGCTCGAACGCGGCATCGACAACGGATCTATGACCAGTTTCCTTGATCATTCTAACACCCATATTGACATCGTGTCCAGACCCGTTAAACCCTTCGATAACGTTGATTAACACCCTCCCTTTTTCCCGATTTCATGGGAATAGGAAAGACTGGACTCGCCGAAGCGATCGATGGGGCGGTGCGTCGCATGACTGAGGGGAGACGGATCGCGGTCGCCTTCTCCGGCGGCCTGGACTCCGGCCTCGTGTCCGCCCTGGCGTCGAAGTACGCCGAATCCGTCACGCTCTACACCTGCGGTTCCGACGGCTCCTTCGATGTACTCGCGGGCAGGGAGCTGGCTGACGCCCTGGGGCTTCCGTGGGTCCATGTTGGGATCTCCGTGGAGACCGTGGAGGATGAGATTAGGAGGCTCATAGCAGCCACCGGCACAGACGATCCGTTCACCATATCCTACGAGCTGCAGCTGTTCACGGTCTGCGAGAACTGCGACGAACAGGTCGTGCTCAGCGGACAGGGTGCCGACGAGTACTTCATGGGTTGCGCCAAGTACGTCGAGTGCGCCGAGTGCGACTACCTCGCCTATGTGAAGGACGGCAAGAAGAGGCTGATGGAGGTCTCGGTTCCATGCGAGATGGCGATCGCATCCCATTTCGGCAAGACCCTGTCGTATCCCTACCTCGACAGGGATGTCGTTCGCATCACCGAGGGCATAGACCCGTGGGAGATGAGGCCGAAGGATATGGATTCCCGCAAGAGCGTCCTCAAGGAGGCGGCTGTGGACCTGGGATACCCGCTGCTAGCGCACAGGACCAAGAAATCCTCACAGTACGGGTCAGGCACGACGGACATAATACGCACTCTGGCGAAGCGGAAGGGGCTGATGTACAACAGGTATATCCAGTCGCTCTATGACGAGGTGTTCCCCTCCGGATGACCGCATGTGACTTAGCTGGTATGTTCCAGGTCGTCTGCTTCGTCTGCACCAATTCCTTTATTAGGACACCGACCTTAGGGGGTCCCATAAGGATAAGGTGTAATCATGCCTGCCGAGAAAGTCACAGTTTCAGTCATCAAGGCCGACGTCGGTTCCGTCGTCGGACACTCGAGGCCGCACCCCTCCATGCTGGAGGCCAGCAAAGAGATCCTGACAGACGCCCAGAAACAGGGCATCATCGAGGACTTCTACGTCACCCGCGTCGGTGATGACATCAACCTCTACATGACCCATTACAAGGGCGAGGGCAACAAGGACGTCCACGGAGCCGCCTGGGAGTGCTT
>CAZLMR010000302.1:0-1534 GCA_964560575.1 uncultured Methanomassiliicoccales archaeon
CGACATCATCGTCATCCACGACTCGGCTCACACCATCATATGGATGAACAGGGCCGGGGAGAAGGCGTTCGGAAGGAACGTGGACGAGGTTATCGGGACCAAGTGCTACGAACTCTTCGGCAACACCACTCCCTGCGCCGACTGCGTCGTCAACACGATGAACATCGGGGGACCCGTCAACTCGATCAGGAGGAAGGTCATCCCGAAGACCGGGATCAGATGCGACTGCTCGGCCATCCCGTACTACAAGAACGGCAAGCTCGAACTGGTCGTCCAGCACCTCCGCCCGGTGACCGTGGACTCTCCGTAAGCTTAAATTAAGGAGTAGGAGATGCGGAACCCATGATAATGGACGTCATCGAACCGTACACCTGCGTCATCATCGCCTCCGCGATCTGGCTCGTCATCCTCGGCATCTGCAACCTGAAGAAGAAAGAGACAGAGTGAGGTGGGATCATGGTCGTCCTGACCGAACCAGTCGTCCGTCTGATCAGGCACCCGGACACATCGAAGGTCCTGGCGACCGTCTCCCCCGCGGGTGAGCCCCACACCATCGTGTGCGGAAGCCTCGACATCATCGAACCCGACACAATCGTCGTCGGCGAGGTCTTCATGCACAGGGCGTCGGAGTACCTGCGCTACGACCCCCGGGTCGAGTTCCTCGTCTGGAAGGGGAAGTCCGCATTCTCCATCAAGGCTATAGCCAAGAGCAGGGAGGACACCGGACCCATCTTCGAGAAGATGTCCGCAACCCTCGATCGCTTCAACATGACCTGCGTCGCCGTATGGACGTTCGAGGCCCTGGAGGTATGGGACGAGAGCGCATCGGCCTCCGCGGGCGACAGAGTGATCTGATGGAACTGGCCAGGGTGAGGCGCCTCTGCCGCATGGTGTTCTTCCTGGGCGCCATGGTGATGTTCTTCGGCCTGGGATTCTACCTGATGGGTCACGTCGCAGCGGGCATAGTCACGCTAATCGCCGGACTGGTCGTGCTCATGGTCACATTCTCCGTGACCAGGTTCTTCATGACCTACGACATGATGCACATGACCGACAGGAGAAGGCCTGCCGCCGACGAGAACGAGAAGAAGTGATTCCCCGATAAACGGTTTCAAGATGTTTTTGGGCCCGTGAGGGCCGGATTTGTTTAGAACCTGCTCCTGTCCCTCTCGGCGGGCTGGTGCTTCCTGAAGCAGTCCCTGCAGTAGACGGGCCTTCCCTGGGTGGGCTTGAACGGGACCTCGCACTCCTTCCCGCAATCCGAGCAGACAGCCTTGAAGAACTCCCTAGGCCTGTCCCTGTCGTAGCCCCTGTCCCTGTAACCTCCGTATGCCATTGCTATTACCTCTTTTCCGGTAAGGTACCCCAATAATTGCTCCCACCTTCGATGGCAGGAGGTTACCAGAACGCCTCTGATTAGCGGATTACCGAACTGCTATATGAAAAATGGTCTCTGACCTTCCTTTTTGACAGAAGGTCCCAGCGTGCCGCAGTCGGGGCAGATCCACATGCCCTTGTAGCAGACCATCATCTC
>CAZLMR010000303.1:0-1533 GCA_964560575.1 uncultured Methanomassiliicoccales archaeon
GTATGACCTTCCCAGAAGCTCTGAGTACCAGACCCTAGCAAGGGTCCTGTTGCCCTCCTCGAATGGATGGATGGCGATCAGACCGTTGTGTATGATCGCCGCCTGGACGGTTATCGGCAGGTCCGAATGGAAACAGCCGTCGAAGAGATCCCTGACAGCGGCTTCGGTCCCGTCGAGCATGCTGCAACCGGGATAAAGGATCTCATGGACCTGGATCAGAGAATCCGTGGACAGCATGTCCACCTCATCCGCCATCGCGTATGCTGCCCTCAGGAGATCGCGATCACAGTTCCCCAGGCGGATGTTGGCATCGATGCTCTGTTTCCTGACATCCTCGCGTATCGTGATAGAACAGAGGCCCTCCAACGCACCGTCGCAGAGGTGCATAAGCCTGCAGACCTCGTCGTACCTCATCCTCGTGCCATCGTCCATCTGAAAAATATCGCCGGACCGAATCACGAATGCGCATCGACTCTCCGATATATACGGATGGGGTCGGAAAGAGGGTTCATGCGAACAGGGAGCGCTGCTGACGGAAGTCCTCGAGCATGCCCGCCTTTGAGCCGGGCATCTCGTGCGTGACGTACTCCGGTCTCAGAAGGTCTATGAGCTCGAGACAGCGGGGATCGTCGAATGGCATGTGCTGGTCGATCCTCGTGATATGGCCGAAAGCATCGGAGATGTACGACATCAGGTCATCCCCGGGGGCCCTCTCCTCGAAGGTGCTGCGGTACGGGTACGATGCGCTCCAGTGGAAGTGTACGGTCTCTATCCTGTCCACCATGTCCTCCGGATATCCCGAGAAGACCTTCAGAAGAGCCTCTATGCCGTCGCTCTGGGAGCATATGTCAGGCAGGCAGTTCATCATGTGCCCGGTGTCCAGGCAGATCCCCCAGTCGTCGAACTCCAGACGTGATTCGAGACACCTGTAGTCCGAGGCGTCCAGGAGCCTCAGACCGGGCCACCAGAGGTTCTCGAACAGGATCCTGAACGGAGGCTCCCCGCCGGGGAACCCCGAGATCACGGTGTTCATCATCTCCGCCATCTCGTCCAGCACCCTCATCCCATCCATGTCGGGCTCCCTGACTATCAGCTGGTCCAGGGGGCCGTCGCCGGCATGGAAGACCCCGTATGCGGGCTCCAGCTCCGCTGCGTAGCGGATCGCGGAGGTCACGTTGGACACTATCCCGTCGCGGGTCCTGCCGAACATGTAGAAACGGGAGGACTCGTCGTCCATCTCGTAGGGATGGCCGTCCCATGCCGCCATCCAATCGGTCGCATACGGGAGATGCACAGACTCGGTGATCCCCCTGTAGAACGGGTCCGGATGGTCGTAGGACGTCAGGAGCTCCAGCCCATCGGCTCCTATGGAATCCAGTGTGGCCCTGGGATCGCGCCCCAGAACGGGCTCGAGCTCGTATACCGTGTAACTGAGCAGATGGCGCATGTCAGAACATGTTGAGCGCCGCAGACACCGCCGCCTCGACCGCGGAGACATGCGTGTCCCCTCCGCCGATGATCAGAGCGTCGGAC
>CAZLMR010000304.1:0-1511 GCA_964560575.1 uncultured Methanomassiliicoccales archaeon
GAGACCCGTAGTTCGAAAGCGGCTGCCCAATTGGTAAGCATGGTGACGACCATCATCACCGTCCGCCGCGAGGGGGTCGAGATAGAGATCGACTCCAAGGAGCTCGTGGTGGGTGACATTATTATCCTGGACACCGGGGATATGATCCCCGCCGATGTCAGGATTATCAAATCCAACCATCTCAAGGTCGACCAATCCGCCCTGACGGGGGAGTCGGGCGGGGTGACCAAATACTCCGATCCCACCGACGCTGACGACATCCTCGCCTGCAACAACATGGCCTTCATGGGAACGAACGTCGTCGGGGGTTCCGCCGAGGCCATCGTCGTCGCCGTAGGTGACGACACGATCTTCGGCTCCATGGCCGAGAAGCTCACCCGCAAGAAACCGTCCACGACCTACGACAAGGGCACCAGGTCCATCGTCAACGTTCTTCTCAGGATCATGTACTGCATGGTCCCGCCCGTGTTCCTCATCATGGTCATCAAGAACTACATGACCTACGGGGAGTTCACCGTCGACGGAATCCTGAGCGCCGTGGTGTTCGCTCTGACATTGGCAATCGGGCTGATGCCGGAGATGCTGGCGACCATCGTCTCCGCCAACCTGGCCAAAGGGTCCATCGACATGTCGAAGAAGAAGGTCATCGTCAAGGACGTGACCGCCATCCAGAACTTCGGCGCCATGGACGTCCTGTGCTCCGACAAGACCGGTACCCTCACGCAGAACCGCATCTCCGTCGAGTCCTGCAACGACATCTATGGGAACCCCAGCCACTCCGTGGAGCTCCTCTCCTGTCTCAACGCCCACAACCTCAAATCCGCCACGAACCAGATCGACTGGGCCCTCGACGAGTACGCCGAGGAGGAGGACGGGCTCCTGGAGGAGGTCGAGCAGTACGAGTACATCGGCGATGTCCCGTTCGACTTCGTCAGGAGGAGGGCGACCGTCATCGTCAAGCAGGACGAAGACGTCAACATCATGATCTCCAAGGGGGCCATGCCCGAGATCCTCTCCATATCCACTGGATACCTCGACCAGAACAGGGACATCCAGCCCCTCGACGAGAAGACCGTCAACGACATGATGGGACTGGTCGAATGGTACAGCATGAAAGGGATGCGCGTGCTCGGAATCACGCACAAGTACATCCCGTCAGGGAAGACCGAGTTCTCAGATGCGGATGAGACAGACCTCATCATCGCCGGATTCCTCGTCTTCACAGATCCCGTCAAGCCCACCGCCAAGCAGGCGATCGAGGACATGAACGAGTACGGGATCGCTGTCAAGGTCCTCACGGGGGACAACGAGTATGTGTCCAGGCACGTCTGCGAGCAGATCGGCATCCCGACCGAGAACATCCTCGTGGGCCCTCAGATCGACGACATGTCGGATGAGGAGCTCAACGCAGCCGTCGAGACGACCAGCATTTTCGCCCGCCTGAGTCCCGATGACAAGTCCAGGGTCGTCCAGGCTCTCAGGGCCAACGGACACACCGTCGGAGTCATGGG
>CAZLMR010000305.1:0-1261 GCA_964560575.1 uncultured Methanomassiliicoccales archaeon
CCCGCACCTTGCTGCCGATCAGGGAGTAGCCGGCCATCATGCCGGCGGCGATGAGGGCCTTGTAGCATGCCGTGTGGAAGTCCTCGTCTATTCCCATGACCTCTCCGGTGGACTTCATCTCGGGCGTGAGGATGGAGTCGACCCCGGGGAGCTTGAGGAACGGGAACACGGAGGCCTTGACCGCATAGTGATCGATGGGCCTGTAGCCCTTCAGACCGAAGTCCTTCAGAGTCTTCCCGAGCATGATCTTCGTGCCTATCTTGGCCAGCGGGACGCCAGTGGCCTTGGATATGAAGGGCACTGTCCTGGAGGCCCTGGGGTTGGCCTCGATCATGTACACCTGCCCGTCCTTGACGGCGAGCTGGAGGTTCATCAGTCCGTGGATCTGCAGGGCGAGCGCGACCTTCTCGGTAATGCCGACGATCTCGTCGATGATCTCCTGCTTGAGCGTGAATGGGGGCAAGACCATGGTGGCGTCACCGGAGTGGCATCCGGCGTACTCGACGTGCTCCATGATGCCTCCGACATAGACGTCGGTGCCGTCACAGACGCAGTCCACATCGATCTCGATCGCCTCCGTTAGGTACTTGTCGATGAGGATGGGGTGGTTCCTGGAGACCTTGACGGCTGTGTCGACGTAGGTCTTGAGCTCGTCCGTGGAGTAGACGATCTCCATCGCCCTTCCTCCGAGGACGTACGAGGGCCTGACGAGGACGGGATATCCGATGTCCTCGGCGATGGCCTTGGCCTCCTCAAAGGAGTATCCTGTTCCGGAGCGGGGCTGCTTGATGCCGAGATCGTCCATGAGCTTGGAGAACCTGCGCCTGTCCTCGGCGACATCCATCTGGTCGGGGCTCGTACCGAGGACCTTCGTCTTCGTACCCTTGGTCGCTGCCTCGATGTCCATGGCGAGGTTGACGGAGGTCTGGCCCCCGTACTGGCAGATGACCCCGTCGGCCTGCTCGGCGTCGATGACGTTCAGGACGTCCTCGAGGGTCAGCGGCTCGAAGTAGAGCCTGTCCGAGATGTCGTAGTCGGTGGAAACCGTCTCGGGGTTGTTGTTGATGATGATGGCATCGACGCCCTCCTCCTGGAGCGCCATGACGCCGTGGACGCAGCAGTAGTCGAACTCGATCCCCTGTCCGATCCTGATGGGTCCGCCTCCGACGATGACGACCTTCCTCTTGCCGTCGTCGCCGCGGTACTCGGTGCTCCTGCCGTAGGTGGAGTAGAAGTAGGGGGTCCCGGCGTCGAACTCGGC
>CAZLMR010000305.1:1271-1505 GCA_964560575.1 uncultured Methanomassiliicoccales archaeon
GTCCACCATCTTGTAGACGGGGACGATTCCGTCCTTCTTCCTCTCGGCGCGGACGTCCAGAGGTTTGGATCCGGAGAGCTCGGCGATGGTCTCGTCGGCGAATCCCATCTCCTTGGCCTCCTTCAGGACCTCGGGTGTGAGGCCCTGCTTTATCCTGTTCTCCATGGCGATGATGTTGCTGAGCTTCCTGACGAAGAAGATGTCCCACTTGGCGAGGTCGGCGACCTCCTCCTC
>CAZLMR010000306.1:0-1502 GCA_964560575.1 uncultured Methanomassiliicoccales archaeon
GGTCACGGCAGAGATGCGCTTCGATGCCGAGATGGGCTATCCGCTGATGTTCGTATCCGACATCTGCTGAACTGTCTGGCTGTTCGGGACCGACTCTTCATCTTCGACGATTGACGTACAATTTCCAATCATTCGGTAGCCAACCGACGAACTGATGTTACGTTCCGTTCGAGAATCCTGACCATCGTTTAAATATTCTAAACTACATGTTGGTAGGGCCAGCGTTTCCACTGGCGGGCGTGTCCATGATAGCAGATATCAAGATCGGAATCACCGGTCTCCCCGGCTCCGGGAAGACCTATGCACTCCTCAGGGTCATCGAGATGCTCAAGGAAGAGGAGCTCTCCATCGGCGGAATGATTGACGAGCCGGTAGGGGACGGAAGGCACAAGACCGGCTTCACTGTCAGGGACCTAGCCACGGGCGAGACCGCGGTGTTCGCCAGCACGGACATCGAGAGCAAGATAATGGTCGGGAAGATCGGGGTCGACCTCAGCAAACTGGAGGCCGTTGGCGTCAAAGCCATACGCGACGCCTGCGAGAAATGCGACATCATCATCATCGACGAGGTCGGGAAGATGGAGGTCGAGAGCCAGCTGTTCATCGACGCCGTCAAAGAGGCCCTCGACGCCGACAAACCGATGATCATAACTCTCCACAAGAAATCCAGGAACCCGCTCCTGCAGGACATCAGGAGGAGGGACGATGTGAGGATCCTTGAGGTCACGCCCACCAACAGGAACATCCTCCCGTACAAGATCGTCCGTCTGATGAACGGGGAGAGCGTGTGACCCCCGAGGGAACGGTCATACGCGAGGGCGGAACCGACATTCTGGTCCCCCTGGAACATTCCATGCACGGCCCCGGCAAGAAGGTCGGGCCTGTCTTCTTCAATGAGCAGATGGCGTTCAACAGGGACGTCAGCGTGATGCTCCTCAGATCGCTGGAACGCGACTCCGTCTTTGTCGCGGACGCCATGTGCGCCACCGGATCCAGATCGGTCAGGATAGCGAACGAGGTCCCGGGTTCCGAGGTCACTGCCAACGACATAAGCCCGTCGGCGATGCCGTACATACAGGCCAACATAGACCTCAACCACCTCACCAACTGCAGACCCAACTGCTCCAACCTGCACATACTGTTCACCGAGGAGTCCTTCGACTACGTGGACCTCGACCCCTTCGGATCACCCATGCCCTTCCTGCAGTCCGCCATCCGCGGCACCGGCAAGAGGGGGATCATGGCGATAACCGCCACGGACACCGCTCCGCTGGCCGGCGCCCACGCGCCCAAATGCAGGCGCAGATACCAGTGCGAGCCGATCCGCGGATTCATGTGCCACGAGGGAGGGCTGAGGATCCTCATGTGCAACATCGCCCGCGAGCTTGCGAAGTTCGACCGTGGGATGAAGCCGCTGCTCTCGTTCTACGCCGACCACTACTTCAGGACGTACGTCCAGATCACCGAGGGTGCGAAGGCGGCCGATGACAGCCTCGCCCAGC